>CALGKJ010000161.1 GCA_937930535.1 uncultured Clostridia bacterium | reverse complement strand
TATCAGCAGAATATATAATTGAAAATCAAATTCCTGTAAAATTAGTTATCCAGATTGTATTTAAGGTTTTACTTGCTTATATGAGGATGATTAAGCTGCAAGGAATATTTTAATATTAAATTAGCAAAAAGCGATTATAGGAGCTGATAGTATGTTTTCCAATATCTTAAAAGAAGGTGTAATAACTGCAGATCCTAATAAAATAAGCCGTGGAACGGTATTTGTAGATATTTCTCATAATAGAAAAAATAATATTATATATGAAGCTTATAATAAAGGCGCTTCCCTAATATTTACCTCAAAGAATGTATCAGACCCTGAATTACCTGTTATAAAGGTAAGAGAAGCTAATGATACATTGTTTCTTTTGTTGGATAAATATTATAACAAGCCCCAAGAAAAAATCAAGCTTATTGCCATAGGAGGAAACAGCCAAAAGGAAGTAGTAGCAGATATAGTAAATAAAATGTTTTTAAGTGGTATAGACGAACACTTTTATAACAAGGGCCATGCCAGACACGATATAGTATGCAGCTCGGATTTGGAAAGCTTATTTATAAGTATGCAACATAATCTGAACAGCGGTGCAGCTATTATGCCAGTAGTATTAGATTTAATGTCAAGCAATTCTTACAACATATCTGGTCTAAGTTTTGATTGCGGTATATTGACAAGCTTTGAATATTCAGATTTATATAGTAATACATCACAGCAATTGCAAGCCTTGCTTAGTGCATATAGTAATGTTCCTGCTGGCAAGCCTATACTTATCAACATAGATGAACAGCTTTCATTAGATTTTGTATCACAAAATAAATCAGCTATTATAATAACCTATGGTCTAAATAAAAAATCTGCGGTTACAGCTACAAGTATTGATATTAATGAAGCTTTAAGCTTTAACTATTGTCTGCAAAGAACTATCAAAACGAGAAACGGTAATACCATAGAACCATTTGAAATGCCTATAAAGCTTAAACTTTCTGGAGAAGATAGTATATATATTGCACTTGCAGCTATAACCTGCTGCTTATACTATGATTTTGATATTCTTCAGATAAAGAAGGTCATAGAAAATTATTATGGCTATAAGAGACGCTTTCAAACAATACATAAAAGCAAGTTTACCATTATTGATAATTACTGCTGCTTGCCATCAGATTATAATGCTGTATTTAGAACAGTACAAAGCTTAAGCTTTAACAAGCTTCGTCCTGTAATATCCATATGCTCAGGTCTCAAGCCAGGGTATTATGAGCAAAGTGCAAAAAATATCTTAGAGTGGTGTAAAATACTAAATATTGATGAGGTAATTATTACAGAAGCCTTACTTGATAAAGATACAAAAAATCTTATACCCTATAGAATTCTCAAGAGCTACAAAAGAGTTTTTGAAGATAATAACATATCTCTAAAGCATTATAGAACCTTTAAGGCTTCAACAGAATATGCAATAAAATGTGCCAAAGAAAATGATATAGTGCTGATGCTGGGCGGAAAAGAGATGGAGCTGGCTTTGGATAAAATTTTTAACCAGATGCGATTAAACTAACAAAACCTAGATAGGGTTTTATGGTTGCTTTTCTATAATTCATATATGGAAATGACTTAGTGTGATAAAAAATAAATCATATTATTTTAAATAAGTGAATAAGTATAGTGTATGTAAATAGCTTTAGCTCATTAATGCTATTTATATTTGGTAGAAAGCATACAGCATAAATGTGCTGTTAAAACATTAATAAGTTTTTCTCTTTTATTGATGCTTTCTATATAGGCTAAATTTTGAAAAACACAAGAGCAATGAAGGGAGAGGGGTCAATTGGCAGATAAGGTTATAGAAAACAACAATGTTACAATAATTGGTGTTGTTAAGGAAAAACCAACTTTTAGCCACGAAATGTATAGTGAGGGCTTTTATAATGTACAACTAGAAGTACCAAGATTAAGTGAGGTTTCTGACGTACTGCCTATAACAGTATCGGAGAGACTTATGACAGATGTTGATTTGGAGGCAGGAAAAGAAATAGTGGTAGAGGGTCAGTTGCGATCATATAATAAATTTGTTGATGGCAGTAATAAGCTGATACTAACCGTTTTTGCCAGAGATATAAAACCTTGCAATGACGAGGATCTTACAAATCCAAATCAGATTTATCTGGATGGCTTTATTTGTAAGAAGCCAATCTATAGGACTACACCCTTTGGTAGGGAAATAACCGACATGCTTATTGCAGTTAATCGACCCTATAATAAGTCTGATTACATACCAAGCATAGCTTGGGGCAGGAATGCAAGGTATTCGGAAAATCTTAATGTTGGTGATAGAATCAGAGTCTGGGGAAGAATACAAAGCAGAGATTATCAAAAAAAGGTGTCAGAGGATCATGTAATTACTAGAACAGCTTATGAAGTATCTATATCGAAAATGGAGCTTTATGACAAGGAAAATCAGGAAGAATTTGAGCAAAACGAAGAATATGAGGAAATGCAAGAAGATAGTGATGTTTAATAACTAATATAGGCCAGCAGGTGGTTTTATATAGATAACCAACTCAAAACTCAAAATACTTTTCGTTAAGGGTTGCTAATCTCTTTGAGAGAAACAACTGGAAAAATTCAATATTGAAGTTGTTTCTCTATAGTTACTGACACAGCTTATAATATAAATGGCTCCTGAACTGGAGCCATTTGTTATCCTCTAAGATCATCCAGAAGCTTATTTTTATCTTCGGATAGATCATTTACACTTTTAATTGGTCTTGCAGGTATTCCTGCTACTACCATTCCGGGTTCAACATTTCTGGTTACTACAGAGCCTGCCGCTACTACTGCTCCTTTGCAAACGGTTACACCTTCCAATACAACTGCATTTGCACCGATAAGTACATTATCCTCAATAATTACAGGTGTTGCACTGGGAGGCTCAAGTACGCCGGCTAATACAGCTCCGGCACCGATATGGCAGTTATTGCCCACGGTGGCTCTTGCGCCTAAAACAGCGTTCATATCAATCATTGTGCCTTCGCCAATCTCGGCACCAATATTAATTATAGCCCCCATCATAATAACTGCATTTTTCTTTATACTGACTCGATCACGTATAACTGCACCGGGTTCTATTCTTGCTTCTACATATCTTGTATCCAGCAGTGGGATAGCAGAGTTTCTTCTATCGTATTCTATTTCATACTTTGATATTTTATCTTCATTAGCTTGAATAAAACTCTCCACATGGTTGTTCTCACCAAAAACTATCCAGAAGCTGTCACTACCGAAAATTTTAAGCTTTTCGTCATTTATATTTCCAAGCTTGCCGTCTATGTATGCCTTTACTGGCGTTTTCTTTTCAGACTGCTTAATGAATGCGGCAATTTCATATGGATTAGTCATATCAAAATTTGAACTCATTATATCAACTCCTTAAGCATGGTTTTCATGTCATAGATTCCGTTTAATTTTGTTACAATATACTGTGCTGCCCTGATAGCACCTGTGCCAAAAATATCTCTTGACTGAGCAGTGTGCTTTATTTCAATTATTTCATCCTTTCCGGCAAAAAGAACTGAGTGTTCTCCCGGAATAGTTCCACCCCTTATTGAGTGTATTCCTATCTCATTGCTGTCACGCTTGTTTAATACAGCAGACCTGTCATAGATATAAGATTTTGTGTTGGCAAAGCAGCTATTAATTTCGTCTGCAATCATAAGAGCTGTGCCGCTGGGAGCATCCTTCTTTTCGTTATGGTGTTTTTCGATTATTTCTATATCAAAAGAATGTCCAAGGGCAGAAGCTGCATTGTATACAAGCTCAAGCAGAACATTAATACCTAAAGACATATTAGCAGTTTTAAAAATAGGTATTACTTCGGAAGCTTGTCTTACCATATCAAGATCACTTTCTGAAAGTCCAGTTGTAGCAAGTACTAGCGCGCTGTGATTTTTAATGCAGTATTTTAATAATGAAGGAAGGATGCTGGGATTTGAAAAATCAATCACAACATCCGCCCTTTCTGATACTTGTTCAAAGCTGTCATAGGTGGGATAAGGATTATCAAATTCATTAGGCAGCATAGTAACGCCTGCTATTATTTCAACATCGTCTTCCTGCTTGCATAGTCTTGTGATAACCTGACCCATTTTGCCATTGCAGCCGCTCATTAGTATTTTTAACAAACTTATTACCCCCTAACCTGTATGTAAAGTTGGTCTACCCAACTTTACATCAACAATCAATGAAAAGAAAGCAAGTCTCAGGAAGTGACCCTAGACAGACGCTGCTTTATTTTCATATTAAGTGTAAAGCCAAAATCAGCTAGAGATTTCTTTAGGTATTCTAAATTTTTGTCATCCATATCAACCAATGGGAGTCTCAGCTTGCCTACGCTGTATCCTAATAAATTCATGGCAGTCTTAACTGGTATTGGATTTACCTCACAGAATAACGCATCATTTAGAGGCTTAATCCTAAGCTGCAATTCCATAGCTTTTTTAACATCGCCTTCAAGATAATACTTTACCATATCATGCATTTCTTTTGGAGCAATATTTGCAACCACTGATATTACACCTACTCCACCCACTGACAGCAGAGGTACAACCTGATCATCATTTCCTGAATACATTACAAAATTATCATTGCAGAAGGTTCCTACTTCTACTATCTGGCTGATATTTCCACTAGCTTCCTTTACAGCAGCGATATTTTTATGCTTTGACAATTCCTTTAGTGTATTAGTATTTATGTTTAACCCAGTTCTTCCGGGAACATTATAAAGGATAACTGGTATATTAACTGCATCAGCAATTGCTGTATAATGAGCTATTAAGCCTTTTTGCGTAGTTTTATTATAATAGGGGCTTACGCATAGTAAACCATCACATCCTACGCTTTCTGCATATTTTGACAGCTCGATAGAATGGTGAGTGTCATTACTGCCTGTTCCTGCAATTACAGGAATTCTTTTGGATATTTTTTCCACAGTATATTTATAAGCTGCCTTTTTTTCATCATCAGACATGGTAGACGCTTCACCGGTAGTTCCGCAAATGATTATTGCATCAGTTCCCTGCTCCACATGCCAGTCCAAAAGCTCACCCAGCTTTTCAAAATCAACTCCGTTTTCGTTAAATGGTGTTATGATAGCTACACCAGACCCTTGAAACAAAGCCATGAATAATCCTCCTTTTCTTACTTCGATATTTATATTTTAGCAGTGTTATAGAGAAACAACTTCAAATCTACATGCTTTTGATTATAAGCTCAGCAATCTGAACAGCATTTGAAGCCGCTCCCTTCCTGATATTATCAGCTACTACCCACATGTTTATTCCATAGTCAACAGAGTAGTCTCTTCTTATTCTGCCTACAAACACCTCATCCTTGCCTGAAGCATTTAAGGCATGAGGATACAGGTTATTTTTTGGATCATCCTGAAGTATGACACCAGGGCTGTTCTTTAAAAGGTCTTTAAGCTCCTGTATATCGAAGTCCTTGTTAAACTCAACATTGACTGATTCAGAATGTCCAGAGCTTACTGGTACCCTTACAGTAGTGGCAGTTATTTTAAGATTTTGATTTCCAATTATTTTCTTTGTTTCTTCGATCATTTTTATTTCTTCCCTGGTATAACCATTGTCAAAAAACGCATCAATATGCGGAATACAGTTATTAGCTATTGGGTGAGGGTAGAAGGTATTTGGTTTTCCCTTAAGACCTTCTTCAAGATCTTGAACTCCCTTAACACCTGAGCCGGAAACAGATTGATAAGTTGAGTATATTATTCTTTTTATAGAATACTTATCATGCAGCGGCTTAAGAGCTACAACTGCCTGAATAGTTGAACAGTTTGGATTTGCAATTATTCCTTTATGCCATTGTATATCCTGAGGATTTACCTCAGGTACCACCAAAGGTACATTAGGATCCATTCTGAATGCACTGCTGTTGTCTATTACAATAACTCCCTTTGAAGCAGCTATAGGTGAAAACCTAAGGCTTGTATCTCCGCCTGCTGAGAAAAGTGCAATATCAATATCTCTATCGAAGGATTTTTCTGTTAGCTCCTCAACTATATACTCCTTACCCTTGAAGGATATTGAGCTTCCTGCTGATTTTGATGAGGAAAATACATAAAAGTTATCTATAGGCAGATTTCTTTCTTCAAGTACCTTAAGAAACATTCTTCCTACCATACCAGTAGCACCTACTACTGCAATATTTACTTTTTTCAATTACTATACCTCCCTTATTAGGCTTGAATTATTAAGCTGTAATTATATATAGAAAACAATAATAGTTAACTTGCATAAAGTGTGTGAGGCTATTAAGCATTATTATAAACTTATAGACAAATATAAGTCAATAACATACAAGCTGATACAATATATATACTCTTATTTAAGCATTTTTTGTATGCTTCCCAAGCATTTTTTGCAATATGCACAAATACTTTAACAACTTAGTTTATTCATAGGTAGATACTGCTTTTTTTC
The DNA here is from genome assembly GCA_937930535.1 of uncultured Clostridia bacterium. GTDB lineage: Bacteria > Bacillota > Clostridia > Lutisporales > Lutisporaceae > CALGKJ01. Next base: position 1,472 of record CALGKJ010000161.1, on the reverse strand, counting down.
TAGGTTTTTAGCTAAAAACCCTATAACATTAGTATAAATATTATAATAGCACTTTATGCTATTATGTTACATTCGTTACAGAATATAACTGATTGCATCGGGAAACATAAAAAAGAGTGTTTTCTAAGCAATTGTAAAATAACCCATCATATATTAAAATTAGTAGTATAAACAAAAATGAGGTGTTAATTTGATTAATTCAGATAGAAGTATAATTGAATTAAAGGATAAGGTTACAGCTATTAGAAGAGAGCTTCATAAAATACCTGAAGCAGGCTTTAATGAGTATAAGACAACAGAATTTATTTTGAACTATCTGCGTGGTTTGTCAATAGAAGCTGAGGTAGGAATTTCCGGCACTGGTGTAATAGGTTTATTAAAAGGGAAGACAGGACAAAAAACTATAGCCTTTCGTGCTGATATTGATGCACTTTCTGTAGAGGAACAGACGGGATTGGAGTTTTGTTCTGTAAACAAAGGATATATGCATGCTTGCGGTCACGATGGTCATATGGCTATATTGCTTGGCTTTGCAGAGCTTATGCACAGTAAACGTTCTCAATTAGAAGATAATATACTTTTTATATTTCAACCAGCAGAAGAGGGTCCTGGGGGGGCTGAGCCTATAGTAGAGACAGGACTTCTTGAAAAGCATAATGTAAAATGCATATTTGGATTACATATTTATCCAGACATAGAAGAAGGCAAGATTGGCTGCAAACCGGGTCCTATGATGGCACAAACTGGAGAGTTTGATATTTATATTAGAGGAAAGGGCGCACATGGTGCAATGCCCCATAAAGGCACAGACGCACTTCTTGCTGCCGCTGCTACACTAACAGCACTCAATACAGTTATTAGCAGAAATATAGATCCATTAGAGCCTGCTGTACTTACGGTAGGCAGAATGGCAGCAGGGGAAAGAAGAAATATTATAGCTGAAGAAGCGGTTTTAGAGGGCACTATAAGGGCATTTAATGAGGATGTATATAAAACCGTCAGAGAAAGACTTGTAAAGCTTCTCAAAGGGATTTCAGAAGCCTTTGACTGTACTGTGGAGTACGAAATAAGAGATATGTATCCGGCAGTAAATAACGATGAGGCTCTATTTAAGCTGCTTGCTGATTCTCTAAATCAGGAGGATTTTATAATGCTAAAGCCATTAACCATATCAGAGGATTTTTCATATTACCAAAAGAAGGTGCCAGGCTTATTCTTTATGCTTGGAAGCAGAAATGAAGCCCAAAATATGGTTTATTCCCTGCATAATAATAAATTTAATTTTAATGAAGATATTTTGCTTACAGGTATGCAGGTAATGTACAAGCTGTTTATAGAGGCAGTCAATATTTATTAAGCTTCAAAGACAAATAATATTCAAGCTTTTAGCCTTACATTTGTATGACTGGTATGAATAAAGCAGTTTTGTATTATTATAAATGATAAAGAGGATATAGGATTTTTAGCTTAAA
>CALGKJ010000160.1 GCA_937930535.1 uncultured Clostridia bacterium | reverse complement strand
CCCCTCATTTTTATAAGATTTGCGGTGTCTGGGTAGCTACAGATGCCGCACATTGCTTTATTAGTTCAAGCCAGCAGTTAACTGCTGGCTCTTGTTTTTTTATGTCCGAATACTATTAAAAGCTGTTTTATTTTCCAGCCTCTTGTATTTTTTGATAATGCTGTTGAACATAGCTGATGCTTACATCTGAACCGTGAGGCTTGCTGTTAAGCAAATATAAATCGCAGTGTCCGTTCATATTGTTATTGCTTATTGCATCAAAGCTGTGAGGCATTCCCGATAACGAAGCAGCAATGTTCATACCATCCTTAAAAATAACTACTGCTCTAGGCTCCCATTTCCAGTTTTCTCCAAACACCTTCAGCATAGTAGCTGTATCTACGCTTGTTACAGTTTCAATATCTATATGGTTATAGCCCCCTATCATTTTTACATTAAAGCTAAGACCTGTAGATACATCAGTAATGACAAAAACATCTCCTCTGTTTATCAAATGCTGTCCCTCAAGAAACCAGTCTACAATTTTTCCTTTGCGTTCTGGATTCTGTGACTCTCCTGGTGTAACAGTATAGTTTCTAGGAGCATATCCGTCTATAGATATTATTTGCCCTTGATTCAGCCATTCATCAGGAGCCAGATAATTATATTTTATTATGTCAGCAGATTTTAGCCCAAATTTTGCAGCAACAGTAGAAACGCTGTCACCTGATTGTACGGTATAGGTTTTAGTAGCCAGTGGCAAAAGTTGCTTGGATACAGGCAAAGGTTGTATCTGGGTCTGTGTTTGGGTAGATGTTTTTGGTATTAAAAGTGGCTGCCCCACATTTAATACATCACTTGTCAAGGAATTTGCATTAACAATATCCAGTACGCTTATACCATATCTATTGGCAATTAGCCATAAGGAGTCACCGCTTTTTACTGTACATCCTGCTTCTGAGCCTAATTTTAGTTTTTGACCTACATTTATTGTATCGCCAGTCATAGCATTTATACTCTTAATAGTATTAACGCTAATTCCGAATCTTTGAGCGATCAACCATAGAGAATCACCGCTTTTTACTGTATAATCATAGTATTCTTCGCTAATCTTCAAAACCTGACCGGGATATATAGTATCATTATTCATACTATTCAAGGTTTTGATATTCGTAATTGTAACATTATATGCTCTGGATATGGTAAATAAGCTTTCACCGGCTATAACTGTATGATTTTGTCCAAAAACACTGGCTGGAGTAAGTAATAAGGATGAAATAACAACAGGCAATATTATTTTTTTTCTAAAATTCATAAAACAACCTCCTTTTATATTCTTTCGAAGTTGTTTTATGTAAACTTTAGCATTGTATTTAATTTGTAACATTGTAATATGTGGCAGTAATATTTCAGATCAAAATTAAAGGGTGGATTGAATCCACCCTTTAAGAACTAGCAATTAGTATATTCCTACTCCATCAAAGCCTGCTTTAACTGCATTGTATTCAACGCTGCCAGCACCGTATAAATCAGCAGTTGCCTGTAAAGTACCAACTCTGCCTTGTGAGAAGTTAGTTGTTGTTGTATAATATATTGTGTTTGCTCTGTAGAATATTCTTGCCATTTTTTCTGGTCCGATAGTTGATCCTATCAGATAAGCTGCCTTATTTACTATACTGCAGTTTGTGTGTACTCCGCCATTGTCACTTGTTGTATACAAGTATTGATCCATATGACCTGGGTCACCATATATAGTTGGATCAGCCATGCTTCTTAAAGCGTCTCCAGCAATTCCTGGTGTCCAGATATCTTCACCTATTAACCAATCACCTTTTGTTGGTTGCACTGCAAACTCAACAGCAGCTGCCATAATATCTGAGAAGGCTTCATTTAATGCACCTGATTGATTTCTGTACTCAAGGTTAGAGGAATATGATGTAACGCCGTGTGATATTTCGTGTGCAACTACATCAAGACCACCTGATAATGCTACTGAGTAGTAGTTGTCGCCATCACCATAAACCATCTGTACGCCGTTCCAAAACGCATTTACATAGTTTCTGCTGTAGTGAACTGTTGATTTTATTGCCATACCTTTGTTGTCTATACTATTTCTGCCTAGTACATTGTAATAATAATCATATGTTGCACCTGCATAGAAGTGTGCATCAACAGCCGCTTTTTGAACACTGGAGTTCCATATTGTGTCTGTATCAGTCATTAATGTTCCAGGAAGTCTTGTTCCGTTAGCTGCATCATAAGTTAATATTCCAGCCATTTGAGTTCTTGTTTTGTCATGCAGGTAATATACACCGCTGCTTAATAAAAGGTTTATAGTCTTAGTATCATTTAAAACGCCTGTTCCTGTTCCAGTAACATTAGTGCCTGTGCTTCCGCCGCCGCCTGGCTTGCCCTTAGCATAAGCTATAGCATCATATTTGTCTACTACTTGTCCATTATAAGCATTTACAAATACTCTCCAGTCACCGAAAGAATCCTTGTGCAGCCAGTTTACTCTTACTAGGTAAACAGGTGTGTACTCACCGTTTACTTCATATAAGTACATATTAGCTTCCACTAGATCAGCTTGAAGTGCTTCTTCGCCAGCTTCTAATACTTCTTCTTTAAATTTTATATCTGCTTTTGCTGCATTTATAGCATCTTTTTCTTTTATATATTGTCCTTTAGCCTTGAAGTTTCTTGCCTTTTCAGCAAAGTTTCCGTTTCCATGATATACGTTGCCCTTGTTGTCAAAGTGTACTATGTACTCTTGTCCATATACTGGCAGTCCATTAACCATTTGGTTAACTTTTACGTGTTTGTAGCCCAGCTCGTCATTCTGTACGCTAAGCTTCTTGAACTCCTTGCTTACGTCGTTAGCCTTGAATTTTCCTTTTAAGTAATTACCTGCACCGTCAAAATCATTATCTGCTCCAACCATAGGTGTAATTAGCATTGTTCCTAATAATGCCAAAACCGCTACTAGAATTACTAATTTTTTCATTTTTACCCCTCCCTATTAATGTTTATACTTAAATTTCCTGCTAGGAATTTAGTATCATGTTGATATACATAATTATGCATACATTCTAACCATTGGCATATATGCTATTTTATAATAGAATACTAACACAAGTGCAATAGTTGAGCAAATTCAAAAACGTCGAACTTTTCTGATTATTTCAAACCATCACTCCTTTTCTAACGTTTCCTGCGTATTTCATGAATTTAGTCATTTTGTATTACTTGTTCGTGTCGAATAACGCAATATATTGTGTGTATGACATCCTGTTCTGTTTAATTTTATAAATTTTAGTCATTTCAAATAAAAAAGAATGATGTTTTTGATATTCAAGAACATCATTCTTTTTAGTTATGTTGATTTACTTTTATAAGAATGTTAAATTACAAAACCATTATCGTTATATATATACATGATTTCTTTATGTTTATTCACTTTGCGTTTGGTATAAATAACGCTTCACCATAAATATCCTTTCCAAACTCACTTATTAGTTTTTGTGCTTTTTCCGAAAGTATCCATTTTACAAACCTTTCAGCACCCCGAGCATTAATTTTATCATTTTTATCAGGATTCACTTGAATAACTCCATATTGATTATATAAGCTCTTATCTCCTTGAACCACTACATCTAGCTCCAGCTTTTCCTTCATAGAAAGATATGTAGCTCTGTCAGTTAATGTATATGCCTGCATTTCACTTGCCATCTGCAACACCTCTCCCATACCTTTTCCGGCAGATATATACCAAGATCCCTGGGGTTCTATAGCAGCTTCTTTCCAGATACCAAGCTCCTTTTTATGAGTTCCTGAATCATCTCCACGAGAAATAAACTCAACATTATTTGCTGCAATAAAGCCTAGTGCACCTTTTATATCATTTAAAAATATCTTTCCATCTGATAATGTCTTACCCTTTGGTCCCACCAGCACAAAATCATTATACATAACATCAAAACGCTTAAGCCCATGCCCCGCCTTAACAAATTCCTCTTCAGAGCTTTTTGCATGTACCAAAAGAGCATCAGCCTCTCCGTCTTCTCCCATTTTAATGGCTTTTCCAGAGCCTACTGCTACTACCTTAACCTCTATACCAGTATCCTTTTTGAATTCAGGCAGCAAATAATCTAACAATCCACTGTCTTGTGTGCTTGTAGTTGTTGATAGCATCATGATTTTATTAGCAAGCTCATCAGTATCACCCGACTTATTAATTTGCTTTGCAGTAGTATTGCATGCTGCTAAAAGTGTCAGTATTAGTAATGTTACCGTGAAAATTAATAAATTTCTTTTAATCTGTTTCATATTTACACTCCAATCATTTTTTATGGCTTTCAAAAAATTAAAAGAACTCATTTACACCTCCTCAAAATAGACTCCTTTTTAAAGGAAAGAAGAAGCTGCAAACAAGTCCTATACACTATTGATATTATATACGAATATAATATGACTTGTAGTATGTTATCAGCGTACTCCTTTCCAATAGGGAGGCATTATCGTTTCCAATAATACCCTAACGGTTAACCTTCCATAAGCAGTAAGCTGCTTCCAGCTGAAATTACTACCCACAGGAATAGAAAACTCGGAGTTGTGGACAAATTAATTATATTATAATATACAAATTCAGTCAAAAAAAATTAGTTTTTATATTTTTAATACTCTTTTTTTAAACTGGCTGTCATTTATCTCATAGCCATTTCGTTTATAGAATCTTTTCAGCTTATTTTCAGAACCTAAAAGTAAGATTCCTCTGATACATTCGATATCACTAAAATGTCTCGCAATTATTTTGGTTTCAAAGTATTTAAGGAGTATACTTCCCAAACCCTTACCTCTATAAGCCTCTTGTATAAATATGTTTTCAATCTCTACAAACTTTTTTTCATCAATAGTATAAACTACTTTATAAGAGAGAACTTCTTGTTCATTAGAACATAAAAAGTCTGGGTGCAGCGTCCTATGTACCATATATACATTCCCACTATCCACTGTTTTATTAAAAACATTTACATTGTATGTATGTATGAAATACAGGAGAGAGCCTTTAAAATTTATTTTATGAATCTCTATGCTGTCTGTATTAATGTAGTTTTTCATAATAACATCACTCATAATTCGCACCATCGTAATATGTTTATTTTTATAAAATAAAAAAAGTTGTAGATACTAATCATACAACTTATTATTTACATATGGTGCGCCATCGGGGACTCGAACCCTGGACCCATTGATTAAGAGTCAATTGCTCTACCAACTGAGCTAATGGCGCATTTGATATTTGTTGTTTCACCAACGTTTATTATTATACATGATGATTTTCTTACTGTCAATAATATATTAACTTTTTTATAGATTTTATATTAATTTCATATTTATAGGGTTTATAGCTTATAAGTTAAGTTTTATGGTTGCTTCCCTATATATGGCATTATAGAGAAAACAATAAGGGAGAAGGATTAAATATGCTTGGCTTTGCTTGTATATGTAAGAGTCTTAATGATAATGGCTGCTTTAAAACAACTACAATAAAATATTTATCGAAGCTTGATAAAAGCAGTCAAATAAAAAAATTGAGATCTATTGCTGTTGATAACTTGTATAATACCAGCAAAATACTTGAATGGTGCGCTGAAAACGGTATATTTCTATATAGAATGAGCTCTGATTTAATCCCCTTGGCGACATATTATGAGGATTGGCATTGGTGGGAGGATGCTGATATTTTAAAACAGTGCGATAACATAAAAACAGCATCTCAAAATAAGGGCATAAGAATCAGTATGCATCCCGATCAATTTTGCGTTCTAAATTCCGAGAAAAGTAATGTAGTTGAGAATAGTATAAAAATATTGCAGTATCATAATAGGCTTTCGTGCCTTACAGGAAATAAGCTGCTGGTATTACATGTAGGCAGCAGCGCAGGAGGCAAAAAAACGGCTATGGAAAGATTTTCAGCTAATTTTAAGATGCTTGATACTGATATAAAAACCAAGCTTGCGCTAGAGAATGATGACAAGGTATTCACTGCCTTGGATGTACTAGGTCTTTGTGAGACACTTGGTATTCCCATGGTGCTGGATTTGCATCACTATAGATGCCGCAATGAAGGCGAAGACTTATCAGCCTTACGAGCTCGTATAATTAAAACCTGGCAGAAAAAAAAGCCAAAGCTACACTTAAGCAGCGGAAGAGCTTATGACACCGACAGAAGCCACGCAGATTATATTACTCCAGAGGATTATAAGATGGCCACCGATTTTGCCGGTAATGATTTTGACATAATGCTGGAATGCAAAGAGAAGGATTTGGCACTGTTAAGGCTTGTTAAATAACATGAGTTCGATAAAGAAAGTATAGATATTATTTCACTCACTGAATGTTTCGAGACAAAGAAATTCTAAGTCTCTACACAAGGTTCGTTGCACAATATCTATACTTTCTTTCTTTATTTATCGCTTCGTTGTAGCAGATGTGATTTCACTGAAGTCCGATTCTTCTCCTCCTACTACAGCAGTTATTTTAAAGTATACTTTTGTATTTGACTTTATATTCACAATAGATGCGTCATAATAATCATCTGGATAAAACTTCGATTTAGATCCATCGTCATCATCTATGCATATAAATGGTCCGCTAGCTGTATAGCTGTAATATACATGAAAATAATCTGCCTCATTCATGGCATCCCAGAAAACCCAAATTTCATCAGAAGCTACCCCCGTAGCCCAAACACCTGTAGGCGCATTTACATTCTCGCCTATATAGTCATTATAGCTCCATATGCCAGTTACCTGAGTACCATCAGAATAGGTATAGGTGGCTTTACCGTGCATATCACCATAGTACCACATTCCTTCATACTTATCTCCGTCAGACCAGATATAAGTTCCAAATCCATGTCTGTATCCGTCTTCGAAATTCCCCTCATATTTATCTCCATCAGTCCAAGTCATAACTCCATAGCCGTTTCTTTCTCCGTCAACCCATTCACCCTCATATACAATACCATCTGACCAATAGTAGGTTCCCCATCCGTTATAAAGACCATTCTGCATCTCTCCTACATATTTTTCACCATCATCATATTCTATAACCTGATATCCAGAGTTGTCACCACTATTTGTTATAGAGCCATCAGCAGCAGGTTGCGTGCTTGAAGAATTTAATGCTGCGGTAATATAGGATTTAACTTCGTTAATAGGAATGGCTAAATTAAGATTTTGACCCTCAACAAAGATTGCGGTTGTAATACCAATAACCTCTGCTTTAAGATTCAACAAAGCTCCTCCGCTGCTTCCCGGAGATATAGGAGCAGATATCTGAAAATACCTTTGTTTGTCAAGAACCCTGTTTTTATTACTTATCAATCCATCTGAAATAGTATTTTCCAAGCCTATAGGACTTCCGATAGTAAGTATCTTTTCCCCATTGTCAACTTTATCAGAGTCTCCCAATAATACTATAGGCAAATCCTTGCCATCAATCTTTAGTATAGCAATGTCTCTTGCCTTATTAGATTGAAGCACATTTTTAACATCAAACACTCTTCCATCAACAAGCTTTACTACTGCTTTGTGTGCTCCATCTATAACGTGATAATTAGTCACAACCAATCCAGAGTTATCAATAATAAACCCGCTTCCGCTTCCCATAGCCTTTCCGAGCTTATTGTAAATTTCGATGTAAACAACAGCAGGACTGGCAATTTTGGATACTTCTGAGGGTTCATACATTTTATCGTTGCTTCTATATTCTGCATGATCTGTTGTAAGGCTCGATACTCTATTTACACCATCCCAGACTACAGTTCCAAATTCTCTTAAGTCTCTGAAATAAACAGCGGTGCTTCCGTTTATATTAAAGGATTGAATCTCTTTGCCATTTATAAAGGTTTTTATATCTGTATGCAGCACATCACCGAGCTTTGTTCCTATGGGTGCAGCCGTCCCCGTTTCTGTAGGTATAGGATCGAATTTCTTGTTTAGATTTGATACTATATCTACCTGCCTTTTCTCTGCGTTCCAAACAACATCAAAGCCATAATTATTTAGATGCTTTGCATATATTGCCATACTATTATTAATATTAAAGGACGGTATTGTAAAGTTATTAATCTTGGCAACTATATCGGTTGCTAGAACATCACCAATATCAGTTCCAATGGGAATATTTTCAGCAAAAACCATCAGATTAAATTGTAAAAGCATAAATATAAGTGCAAATAAAAAGACAACCCCTTTTTTCAAATGAAACACCCCTTTATAATTGTATATATATAAACATATTATCAAATTTACATAAAAAATACAACATCCGCCATTTAGCTCGTCAGAGTATATATTGATTTTTCTATGTTCCAATACCTTAGTAAATTCTGGTTGCTTTTCCTATGGTGCTTTTATAGCCAAAATTGGTATTATTCGTTAATCAGTTCATATTCGCAGTCAGCTAGGCAGATAATATCCTTGTTAACAATTTCATGCTCAATATTTCCGCATATACGAGAGCTGTTTATTTTTGTACCATTTCTAGAGTTTAGATCCTTTAGATAAAGCTTATCATCTCTGATTATCAACTCTGCGTGTACCCTTCCTATAGCGTTGTTATCTATAACATAGTCCACCTGACCTCTAAGTCTGCCAATAATAAAGCTTGCCTTGGATATCAATATACGTTCCTCCACTCCGTCTTTTATGCGCTTAAGATATGGTACTTTTAGGGATTCAGTGCTGCTAATCAACACTGTCTCAGGGCTGTATGCTTCTTTTTCAAAAGCTGCACCGTATTGAATCTTGGGCGACTCGTCCTTAGTTATAGCTTTTGGCAAGCTTGAAGGCTGTGGCTTTGCTTTAATCTTCCCAACTGGCGTACTAATATTTACAGATGCAGTATCCTCAAGCACTACCTCCTCCATATTTGTTTTATTTAAAAGCCTCTTTAAAGCTATAAAATCTACAGCCGCTAATATTAATACTATGCCTGATGCTGTAGTAAAATAATCTTTACCTTCATTAGACGCTTGTACTATTTGAAAAACAAGAACTCCTATGGCAGCCATTAATATTTGCAGTAAGGCAGCTATAATAATGGCATTTTTCTTATAGCGTTTTTTAGTGCCAGTTGTTACACCAATATGCCTTAAGTTAGTATCTTCCTTAATCGCCTTAGGTGCAGGCTTATCTACTGTTTTTTTAACATTATCATCCGGCTTAATCATATTTGCATCATCTTCATTTTTCTTCGTGGCAATATCCTTTTTTTCAACCATTGCTTTATTGCTTCCCAGCTCCCTTAAGAGCTTATCCAGCTCTGCCAGCTTAAAGCATTCGGACCTTATACAGGTAAGTATTCTTTGTATATAATTGTCCGCTCCCTGCTCCTGTGCATGGTCAGCATTAAGAACAAGATTTAGTATAAATTCCTTCATTACAGCTTCAATATCATAGTCTGATTTGAAGGGCAAATATATCAAAGCCGCCTCCATGGTGCCTGGGTTAACATATATATGGTTTTCATTGATTAAAAAGCTGTTATGATTTAATAGAAGCTTTTTGCTTCCTATTATTGCCTCAGTAATGCTGGAAAGCAGCTCTATAAATTCTGTTCTTGCAAGGCTTTTCCTTTTAAGACAATGGGACAGCGATATCTTTGAGGTTATATCGTAGCTGATATTTATGCTGTCATCAAATCTTGTTGTATGAAAGGGCAGAAGTCTTAAATCTCTGTTTCTTGAGAGCATTTCCACCTGATAGCTTATTATTTGTGTTTGTTCACTAACCGAAAGCACCAGATAGCTGGATGTAGCACTGCTTTCATAGCTAACTGCAATTTCATCAGTCAGTTGTTTATTCATGATATTAACTCCTCACTTATTATGATATAAATGACATAAAAATACTTAATAGAATAAAGGGGGTAAATGGTATTCTATTTTTTATATTTTCTTTATTAATTAACAATGCAGCTACACCAAATATTCCCGATAAAAACGCAGCGGCAATCAAGGCTGATACTATCTTGTCGATTCCAAGAGTAAGCCCCATTATGGCAAAAAAAGCTACATCCCCTGCTCCAAGCCCCCCCTTTGTTAATAGGGATAAAATAAGTAAAATTCCTCCTGCTGCAATAAAGCCTGAAATTCCACTTACAACGTTGATATGCCTTACCAACAATAAAAAAATAATTCCTAAGATAAAGCATAGCAGCAGCAAAACTTTAGGAATCGTTTTTGTTTTTAAATCGATCATTACAATGGGTATGGACACGGATAGCTGTACAGAGTATATCAGCATAATCTTGCTAAAACCAAATTGCTTATATAGAATTAGAAGCAGTATTGCACATGTAATGGGTGCCATAAAAACATCAATAGCTTTGTCATAAGTGTAATAATTTGATTTTTTCAAATATAAATTAATAACAGCCCCAATAATCAAGCCTGTAATTGCCGTATATATCATTTTTACTCCTTACTGCGGAGGCTTGCAGACCTTGCATGGCGTATACCCATCACCAGCAGCGTCTTCCAGCTTGGCAGGTATTTTGCTGCTATGCAGATATCTGCACTCCGAAATATGATATCTAATGCCTGTTTTTGTTATATAAACTATGATAGGATCTTCTTCCAAAAAGTCCAGTCCCTCGTCTCGTGAGGTAATAACTCCATTGCCTCCAAACAACCAAGCTCTTTCCATAGCTGTATGAATCATTTTTATATGCCTGACTCCAATAAAGGGGATACTCAGGCTAAGCTTGTATTCTGTCTGTATTACAACATCACTTGAGGAAAAATCCTTGTCAAAAGCTAGATCAGAATCCTTGTAGAGCGGGGAGGTTTTATTTGCATTGTATTCCGATTCGCCTTGAGGAAATATGATCAGCCTCAGCTTTAAATCATCTGCATTTATAAGCTTATTAGCTATTAAATTATTATTTAAGGTATTTAAGACAGCTATATTAAAAGCTTTATTCTTAAGCAGCCAATAATCTTCTGCATAATTACCTGTCAAATATTCAACTATACCTGCTTTCCCAATATTAACCGCTTCTGATAACAGTTTATCCAGTCCTTTATCTATACTATTTAATCTAAATAAACCTGATTTATCAGCGGTTTCGTCAGAATCGGGATTTAATGCCTTATGATTTTGGGATTGCAGTATATTATCAATACCGTACTTTTCTACCAAATCATTTTCATAGCCGTTAATTATAGAAATAGGGTAACAGGTTGCAGCCAGCTCCTTGGCAGTCTCCTTTACGGTATGCTCAATAAGTATATCAACGCAGGCAAGCTTTGCGAAAAAAAGTATTATTGAGATGAAGCATAGAAAAAATGGCAGAGCTATACATGCTTCTATGGTTAATGAGCCTTTTAGGTGTCTATTAGTTTTTTTAAGCTTAGATTTCATTTAATCACCTAATATCCAATGTATATACTTTTTTTCATTATATAATGACCATTCCTAATTTGCTTATAACCAAGCTTGTCAATATTCAGCATAGGTAAAAACCATAGGTTTACTCCAGCTTCTGCCTCTACATTTATTGTTGTATTACAACTTGCAAGCTTGAAGGCTATAGCTGCTTCATCATTTGAAATTATACTTTTAATGTTAACCTGCATTAGCTGCTGTACTTTTCTTAGCGTTTCTTTTTCTGACTGCATTAACAGAAGTATACGCAAATGATCGGAATATCTCAGCTTTATATTGCTTATGCTTGGACTGATATTTACAGAGTCTCCGTTTAATAAGCGCAGCATATCAACACTTGCATCTATAGAGCCTTCCACCAGAGCCCAGATTAATCTGGTTAATGGGTGGGGTATATGACTGTGAACGAAAATATCAATAAAGTCAATTGCAAATCTCATAAACCACAGCTTTGATATAGTGCTTATAATAACACTTAGCTCTGTATTGCCCACAGCATCATAGGGAATATCTTTTCCGCTTAAAATATACTCTACCTCACCTTTGGTAAAATAGTGATTCCTTACGGTGTTGGATGTGAGGAAGGTAAATTTATCCATTATGTATTCTATCATGTAAAGCTTGTTTCTTGCTTCTTCTGCTTCAAGGTTAATAGCTGCTACTAGCTGCTTTAGAAAAGCAATTATATTATCATTGTTTTTCTCACCCTCATGCTCTTCAAGTTTCTTTAATACCCCAGTAGTTTTATACATGTCACTTAGCTCAGCCTTATCCTCACGTACAGTGTTATTAAATTCTTCAAGTGAAATTAAGCTATCCTTGCTGATTGTTTTCAATAGCAGCTTTTGTTTTATTAATTCTATTCTCTCCTTTAAGCCTGCTTCCTGATCCTTGCCATGCTCAGGAGCTGTCTGGCTGTCTTCTTCAAGCTTTAAAACGCCAAACCCCTGTGTAATAATCTCATTTCTTAGTGAGCTCATCAGATTATCTATCTGAGTTTGATGCTTGCTTATTTCAGCTTCTATTTGTTCCTTTTCAGAATGATATTTTTCAAGCTGTTGTCTTAAATCTACTATATTTGGGGCTGCTAAGTCTTTTACCCCCAGCAATTCCTTATTCAATTGTATTATTTTTGCTTCAATACTGTTTTTCTCGGTTTCTAGTTGCTTTATTGTATTTCTTATGCTTTTAACTGCATTTATGTCAGCTTCAATTCTTTTCATAATCTTTTCAGTCTTTTCGCTTAGCTGCCTTGCTTCTGAAACAAGGTCTTTAAGCTCCAAGGAGGCTTCCGCTTTAAAATTATTCTGTTCAGCAGTAGCCTTTAATTTATTTTCTGTATTTATATATCCTTCCAAAACACCTTCCTTATCCTCATGCAAAGTATCTGATAAGGATTTTATATCTGCAAGCTCCTTATATATTTCCTCCAGCTCTTCAGTTGCCTTCTCCATTATTTTTTTACTTACGTTGTTTATTTTACTATTTAAGCTGTTTACTTTTTCCCTTATTTGCTTCTCTTTTACTCTGACCTCTTTTGCATTTTCTGCAAAATCTACGGCTTTATCCAATTTAGCTTCTTTTAGCTTGGTAATAATATTCTCTGTAATTAAAATAGGAGCTTTATACTTCATATACTCTAGAATCTGATGTTTTAGTATATCCTGATTAGCAAGACTTCCTATACCTTTTATATTGAGAGTACCTGTATCAACTGTGCAATTCACAAGCTTAATGCCCTTATGCGTCTCCATAAGATTGACTCTCAGATATCTGTCGAGATCATTTTTAAGATTTTCTTTGTCAGCTTCGGTATCAAGTCCCATGATACCGAACTCTCCTACCAAATCTTTGTTGTAGTTTGCCAAAATTGATCTGGCTGATGCCTCAAGAGCATTTTCAAATCTCTGCTCCGCCAGTGCTATTCTTACAACATCAACTATAGTACCTGTAAAAAATACAAATGCCATAAAAATAATTGCAAGGAAAATTGTAATGGAACCTTCATATACTCGTTTCATGTTATTAGTCCTTTTATCAATATACTTATAGGGTTTTATGGTTGCTTCCCTAGATAGGGTTTTTAGCTTAAAACTTGATTATTTCAAACTGAAAACCTAGAAGGGAAGCAATAGCTAGCTTATGAATAAGTTGGGCTTTATGGTTGCTTCCCTAGATTACCCTTTATCGAATTTAATATTTCGCTTGGGTTGATTCCTTCTTTTATCCTTTTGGAATATTCAAAAACAATATCCATGTTTCGTATATATTCAGAGGCTTCAACTGCCGAGGCTTCATACTGTGCCTCAAGAGTTACGGTATCCTTGCCGTCAAACCACCTTTTAACAAAGCCAAGGGGAATTGATATTTCCTGCCTTATGCTTATAGTTATGTTCTCATTAAAAAAGCCCTCATAGTGTTTAATTTTTATGAAGGTTCTCTTAGGTTTTATAATACAGCCAGCAAGCTGTTTACTAACCTCATATTGGATTACCCCCTGCTTCTTATCACTTAAATTAGCCGAGCTTTTCATTTTTGATGCCTTATCCAGACTTGATGCAAGCTCAGTGCTGATATCAAGGCAATACTCAATTGTTTTTGTACTGCTATTTAACCGATTATATAATGAATAGTCATCGGCTGTACCCAACAGCTTGGTATTACTCAGAATAGCTGCTGACCGAGATGCGGAGATAGCCGCCGCCTTATTAAGTATTACTTTTTCGCAGATTAACAGGCTTGCAAATATAAGAGTTATCAATACCATAAAAATAAATGAAAATATAATAGCTGCCTCTACTGTATAGCTTCCTTTTACTACTCCCCTAAAGTAACTTTTCATGCAATGTCTCCCATCTAAACAGCAGCATATCATAGGTGTCCCCACATGCTATAGAGAAACAACTTCAAAGTATTTTGAGTTTTAGAGTTGGTTATCTATAATATGCTGCTATGTACTACTGAGCAATAAAAATGTTGGGATTGTTGGTAATATTCTCAATCTGCTTTTCCCCGAAAATTTGATCTAGCAGGTTTCTCACAAACGCAAATATATGACTCTTAAATAATAATGCAATGCCAATAAGTATAGCTATAATTACAACTATTTCTACTGTACCCAAGCCATCTTCCTCTTTTATAAATTTCTTTATCAGTTCCTTCATGCCTTCACCTCCTTCCTTTGTATTAAAAGCTATTAATAGCTAGTAGTGCTGGTGTTGAAACGATTATTAAAATTCCTAGCAGCATTAGTACCATGGGAAGCAAAAGCTTTGTCGAAGCCTCCTCACCCGCCTTTTTAGCTGAGTTTTTTCTGATTTCCCAGCATTCTCGGGATTGAAGCTTTAGAAGCTGAACCAGCTCCGAATTTCCTTTTCTAAGGTTTTGAATAATTATAGATACAAATTTTGATACCTCGGGCATCCTGCACCTTTGAGCAAAACGCTCATATGCCTGGTATTCAGGCATTCCGCCCTTAATTTCAGTAATAGTTGTGTCTATTTCCCTGTATAATGGGGTGTCTTTATTATTCTCTACAGCAATTTTTTCCCAAGCATTATGCATAGTCATACCTGCATTAATAAGCAGCAGCAGCTTAGTCAAAAATACAGGAAATTCATACCGAATCTGTTTGTGTCTTACTGCTACACGATTTGTAATTTCCTGCTGCTGTATAAAAACTACAGCAGCTCCCACAAATAAAGCAAGTACCAAATAGCTCACTCCTGATGTATCCTCTGTGCTCTTTGAAGCTTGGTCTGCGTCTGTCCAGTTAATACTCAATCCCTCATAGTCCTCTAATTCACCGGGCAGGTTTACTACCTTTTCATTTTCATCTGCATCTGCTGTTTTCTTAACAATGCTGTCGATTTGATTTTTCGCACTAAATATTTGTTTTTCTTCCTCGGATTGCTCCTGAGATTTTACTATAACATCAAAGGTTTTGCTTAGCTTTGCTTTATTTCTGCTGATAACAGCAGTAAGGGTTATGGGCTTGGAGGCTTGTCCCTTTGGAGGAGGCTGTATACTTCCATCCTCCTTTAATACAGAGTTGTCGCTGCTTATCCAGTAAATTTTTATATCCCATCTCTTAAATAAATCATATGTATTTTTAAGTACTAAAGAATCTGTTATACTGTTAATATCATTGTTTTTTCCTTTTATCAGCTTTTCATCAAGCATTTCATAAACTCTTTTTACAGCTTGAGCATCATTTGCTGGGGGAAGTTCCTTTAATAGTATGCTATATTGAAAGCTTTCAACTATATTGCCTTTACTAATCTCTGCGTTTACTACAACTGTTTTATCACCGTTACCAAAAGCAGGTCTTTGAAGAGTATTTCCTTTTAAATTATTTGCTTGCGTATTATTGCTCTGCAAATTCTCTTGTACCCAGAGCATACTGCCAAAAAACAAAATAATAACAGCAATGAGCAATGATAAGCATATGTTGTTTGCCATATATATTCTCATATACTGATTTACCTTGGCATCACCATATAACTCTGCCAGCTTAATTCGCTGCTTCTCATTGTACTTAGCTTTGAACTTATAAGCTGTCATATCTATAATCGCCAAGCCAATAATAAGCATCGTTTTTAATGGGAATGTTTTTTTATCAATTTCTTCTATTTCATCACTATAGGCTTTATGCTTATTAAAATAAATAAAGGCTACAGTAATAATTAATATTATAAATACTATTAGAGCAATCAAAGTCTACACCTCAATATTCATCAGCTTTTTGGATAGGAAATACGCCGCAGTAAACAGCACTATAGCTATTGTCATTGCAAGTCTGCCTTGCAGTGTTGAAAAAACAGGTGCCATAAAATCAGCAGCAGTGAGGCTGATAAGAGCTACCAATGCAAAGGGCAAACAGCTTAACACCTTCTGTTCCAGTCTACGCTGTGCTACCAGATTTTCTATCTCATGCCTGATATGGATTTTTTCGTTTATTATATCAGTAGTACTTTTAATAACCTGTACCAAATCTCCGCCTGTCCTTTTACATACCTTAAACACGTTGACAAAGTTTTCAATATCCTCTATCTTAGCTCTTTTTGAAAAGTCAGTAATAGCTTCTTCAATTGTACAATTCAGCTCCAGCTTATGATTTATTGAGCTTAATTCTCTTATAATATCAGTATCTGACTCTGTGTATTGAATGCTTAGATCATTAAAAGCGGCTTTAAATGCACTTTCTACAGATTTTCCAGCCATCAAGGATGCAGATAAGGAATATAAAAGATCTCTAAATTGAAGATTAAGATTATACTTTCTTTTTTTTATTATTTCCTTTACCCTTATATTGGGATATAAAAGAGCCAATGGCATAACAAAAGCAGAGATAATATAGCTTCTGTAAAAAACATATGCTGCAACAAAAATTACGATAGCTGCACAGCATATATTCACTACTCTCTCTTTTCTGCTCATTATATAGACATCGTAGTCAACAGCTAAACTAACCGAAACGCCTTCTCCTTTATCCGACAAAATATCTTTATGCTCAATCTTGCTGTTGTGATTTTTCATCTTTTCCTTCCAAAGCAAAAAAGCTATGGCTGTAGAGACTGCAATTATTATTACAACAGCGTAAATTAAAATAGAGTATTTCATTTTACAACTCCAATCTAATGCCTGCCATTTTAAACTTATCCGAGTTTTGTATTGCATTTTCAGTTCTTTCTAAGCTTCCCACGACCTTGCCATCTTCACTTTCACCTGTTTCCCTAAATATATATAAGGGATTTAGTATTATGCTTCCCCTATCATATCCCGCAACCTCGGTTATTTCTAACACTTTTCTGGAAGCATCTCTTATTCTGGATAATTGAACTATTATGTCTATAGCTGAAGCAATCTGCTGGCGAATAGATTCTAGGGGCATCACGCCTCCGCTTAATACCATTGTCTCCAATCTGTTAAGCATATCCTTGGGTGAATTGGCATGACCAGTTGACAGAGAGCCGTCATGACCTGTATTCATTGCCTGAAGCATGTCCAATGCCTCAGCACCTCTTACTTCCCCTACAACTATTCTCTCGGGTCTCATTCTTAGAGAGCATTTTATAAGGTCTTTAATAGTTATCTCGCCTTTGCCTTCTGTATTGGTATTTCTTGTTTCCAGCCTTACTATATTTTGGATGCCTTGTATTTGAAGCTCAGCAGAATCCTCTATGGTTATTATTCTTTCCTTATCAGGAATAAAATTGGATAGTGCATTAAGAAATGTTGTCTTTCCCGATCCTGTACCTCCGCATATAAATATATTGAATTTTGCTTTTACCATACTTTGAAGCATTGTTGATGCTTCTGCATTTATTGAGCCATATTTAATTAAATCCTCCATAAGTATAGGCTTATCTGGAAAACGTCTTATGGTTAATATAGGCCCATTTAATGCCACAGGCGGAAGCACCGCACTTACCCTTGACCCATCCTCAAGTCTTGCATCAACAATGGGTGAGGATTCGTTTACAGTCCTGTTTACCTTTGATACAATAGCCTGAATAACATCCTCCAGCTTTTTCTGGCTTTCAAAAGCTGTATTCAGCTTTTCCACCCTTCCAAATCTTTCAACGAATATCTTGTCATACCCATTAACCATAATTTCAGTTATGCTTTTATCCTCAATTAAAGGCTGCAATACATCAAGCTTTCGTATGGAATTAAAAAGCTTTTTTATTATTTGCTGCTTTTCAATTATGCCTAAAGATGCAAGCTCCCTATTCGTAAAAACTGAGGTTGTTATTAAATCCTCTACCTCATCGTCGCTTATATCCCTCTTTATATTCATATTGTCTATTACTGTTTTTTTCATTTCGTCCATAAGCTTACTCATGGTATGTACATCCATTGAAATTCTCCTCTATGAGCTAAATAGTTAAACTAATAATTTTATCCAAGGCAGCTCCAAACTCATTATTTAGGTTAAGACTAGCCCTATTGTGCTTATAGCTTATTAATGTATCTATCTCCGGTAGCTTTATGTCAACAGCATTATTGTGATCTCCCATACAGCTATGATATTGGCTGGCTCTATTTACTACCTTTGTGATTTTACCCTTTACTCTCTCATAAAGCTCACCGTCCACTGCCTTAAGCTCATTGTAAAATTTTTCCAATTTATTGTTTGAAAGCCCATCCTCCAAGGCTGGCAATATTATGTTGTCGCATATATCAAGCAGTGGTATAACTCTCTTGTTTATGTCTGATGGCATGTCCACAAAAACAAAATCATATATCCCAATTTCGACAATGCTGGCAATAAGATGTTTATACTCTTCCGGCTCTATTTCATCATAATCAAAACACCTGTCGGGAGAGCTTAAAAAGTGTATACCAGTAATTGCATCTACACTTTTTAGTGCTTCAATTTTATTATTAATGTTTTTTCCTTTTTCTTTCAAGAAGTATAGTACCTCTGAAATACTATGAACTTTATTGCAGTCAAAAAACAGATCAACAGATGAGGCTGACTCCAGGTTTAAATAAAACACCTTAAAGCCCCTGTTTATACATCTTATAGCTGCTCCAATAGCTATACAGGTCTTACCCGAGCCCCCTATTGGAGAATAAACTGCAACAACGTTGGTTTTCTTTTTGTTATTATTATTAAAATCATTAATGCAGCTTGCTTCTGAGCAGCAATTTAAAATCTCACTTATGAGCTTATCTCCTTGCTGATATTTGTTTACCAGCTTAACTGTTTTATCTTCCAATTGGTGATAGCCCTGTGTTAAAATCACTATCTCGCCAACATCATAATTGAGTATTTCATCAGTGTAGCTAGCAAAGTCTATAACCGATATATCTACTCTGCAATTATTTGCAGTCAAGTACTTTATCAAATAGTCAACCTTAGTAAAATGGCAAATATTAAATTTATAATTATAATCTGCACTCAGAAAATCCACAAATGCTTTTAGGTATGCGCTATCTTGATCTAATACTGCCAGCTCTATCTTTGGCATCTCATCATCACCATTCCGCTTATTTTTATATTGTTAATTATACTTGTTTTTACAATTTCATGCAATGAATATTTTCTATACGCATTATGAATAGTTATATATATTAACAAGTAGTTAATGCATATAACTATTGATTTTTATAATATCAGTGTAATAAGAGTTCCCAAAAGTATTGCTATAGAAAAATGAAACTTTGCTTTGTCACTTTTATCATTAAAATTAGTATATGGAAGTATACTGCTAAGCATTATGCACTGCTTTATATAGTCAAGTATATATACTATTCTCTGCAATGCATTTTTCCTGGTAATAATTAACACAATTGCTATAATTCCACCTGAAATAAAAGAGTAAAGCATTATACTAATAATCAGCGGATACCCGAATATTGCACCCAAAGCAGATAGCAGCTTAATATCTCCAGCTCCCAACATTCTTAAAGCAAATAATAAAAACAAGCAGGCAAAGGGTATGCTTATACCCTTGAGAGAGGATAAAAGTCCTTGTATACCAGATGCCAGGGTATTGGATAGTATACCTAGCGTTAGAAATGTCAAAATGATAGAATTCTTAATTTTGTATGTTTTTATATCACTTATAGAAGCCGCACCTATCAATATTAAACCCTGTATTAATAAAAAAGTTTTCATAAAGCCTCCAAACAATAACTATGCTTCGACAATATTTATTATAATTAACATTTTCACAATTGTCATTATGTTTTTGCAATATATATCTATTGATGCCTTAAATATGTTAATGTGTTTTAACGCAACTATATTGGCACACTAAATGTCTAGCGTGTAACCAAGTACATAGCTTTACATAGTATAGAAGTAGAAGAGTGTATATCTATATACTCAAAGGAGGTGTAATTATGACCTATGGTTGTGGGGCTCCTGCGGCTCCTATAGCAGCCGCTGCTTGTCCAAGACCTTTTGGCTTTTTGGGTAATAACTGGTGGATTTTAATATTACTTCTGCTGCTAGTATTTTATTTTACAGGAAGCGGCAGTAAGTGTGGCATTCTTGGAAATATAGGCTGTAACTGGTGGATATGGATAGTGCTAATTTTATTGTTATTTCCAGGATGCCTAGGTAAGGTTTTTGGCTGTGCTTAATAAGCAAATTTATCTTTAGGATACTTATAGCATCAAGGTTTAAGTGCCATAGCATTAGGCCGGCTTACTTTTATTTAATTTTTTTCAAAGACTTAATGCAACATTGCGAGCTATCCAGAATAAACTGTTAATAAAAAATAAGGAGGTATAAAAATGCCTAGTCCCTTATCCCATATAAGCAATATATTCATCAGGGTGAGCGATTTAGAAAAGTCCATTGACTGGTATACAAAAACACTTGGTTTCAGAAACAATTGGCTGCACCATGAAGGCGGTTATGCTTCTATTGACTACGAGGGCTTTCCTGTGATTCTTATCAAAAAGGAATCTATGGATGAGACTAAACAGTCTGACTTTTCTCTGTTAAATTTTCATACAGCAAACATAGAGGAAGCTCATAAATATTTTAACAGCCAAGGTGTTAATACTGGTGAAGTAGAAACTCTGGACAATGCAAAATGGTTTTGGTTCAAGGATCCAGATGACAACATATTTCAAGTCAGCTATTTCGAATAAACCGCTAATAAGAACTCTTCACTAAAGGTGATGGAGTTCTTTTTTATTTAACGTGAGTTCGATAAAGAAAGCATAAATATTATTTCACTCACTGAATGTTTCGAGACAAAGAAATTCTAAACTTGCTACGGATTGCGTCAAAACTCGCTATGCTCAAACACTTGACGCAATTATTCCTCCGCTGCATTAAGAATTTCTAAGTCTCTACACAAGGTTCGTTACACAATATTTATACTTTCTTTATTTGTATCGAACTCACGTTATTTATAAAAAAGTTTTATTAAATAGTGTCAAAAACAACCTATGTACATACTATATTACTAGGAAGGACAAAACAAAAACTTAGGGAGGTGTTATTATGGCAAGCGGATGCGCACCTAAAGCTCCAGTTGCTGGTATATTCAATAACTGCGGTTTCCTAATCTTACTGCTTCTGTTCATATTACTTGCAGCAGGACCATCATGGGGAATCGACAATAATTTCTTCTTCATAATAATCCTGGCAATAATTGCACTAGGCGGCTTTGGAAGAACCTTTGGATTCGGAGTTTAATAAAAATAAAAGAATCTGGCACATCAGCCAGATTCTTTTATTTTTATCATAAATTAATTTTGAAGTTGTTTCTCTATAACACCGTTTAACAATATTTTAGCAAGCCCAGGACTTTCAAGATGATAGCTTATATCTTTACCCATAATAGAACCTCCAACTACTATATGAGTTTGAGAGCCATAGCTTGTAAACAACAGACTTGTGTCATCCTTAAAGGTTAATTTCATCATATGTCCCGCCAGCATTAAGATGTATGCACTATCGTCAATCTTGCCGTTATTATAATATCCAACTGCTTTGCTGATTTCGTCGGCACTAAACTCCTTAATCTTTATATCCTCCAGATTAAATAGCTCAATGCTTTTAACATCAGCCGCCTTGATTTGGACTACAAAATTGCTGGTAGAATAAACAATTAATATAGATGCTACGATTATGACCATGATAACTGCTACAAAGATTTTTTTCATTTTTATCTTCCTCTCTGGTTTGTTAACTATTGGGGCGAACAAACTGGAAATTTAAAATTATGCAGTTTGTTTTCTATATTTATTTAGACTACCATAGTCTTAATTTGTTCCAACCAGAAAGGATGCAAATATTACAACCATAGCTTAATTATACTATTCTGTGCAGTACTATTGTGAATATAACCATACATAGCAGCGCAAAGGGATATGTTGCGCCATATCCTGATGCAGCATAATCGCTTTTGGTTGCATCTATAGCAACTCCCAATCCCGGAGTACTTGTCATTCCTCCGCAAATGGCACCTGAAAGTATAATCCAATTTAATCTAAATATATACCTGCCTACCACAAAGCCTGTCAGTATTGAACACAAGCCCACAAGAAATGATATACCTACCAATAACAAACCAGTACCTGATAAAGAATTTATAGTATCATATCCATATCTCAAGCCCACAACAGATAAAAATAGTACCAAAGAAATATCTCTTATTGCCGCCAGCATCTTTGGATTCATTCTAAAATTTATCGGACCTAACTTTCCAGCATAACCAAAAAGTAAGCCTGTAAGTAATATACCACCGGTTGCACCTAGCTTTACATATTTTATAAAGTCTCCAAGATAAAAGTCTATTGTACCGATAAAATATCCAACTAGACAAACAAGCATAAATGCCATTATATCTACGCCGGAAGCTATTGCATTTTCCGCCTTTTCAGCTTCTTCTATTCTCATTTCCAGCATATATTTCTGCTTTTCTTTATTTATATCTATTTTAAATATCAGTGGTATTAGTTGTATACAGAGTATTACAACAAGTACTCCAGGGGCATATGCTATGGCATATCCGTATCCAACTTGAGCCTCTGCTGCACTTCCGTAGCTTGATACTGTTTCAATAGCTGCCGCCAAGCCCGGCGAGCTGGTCAGCGCACCAGTATATGCTCCTGCTATGGTAAATGCCTCTTGACTTCCAAAAACACTTGCAGCTATGTATATTCCAACAGCTCCTGCGAGGGTTATAACAATTCCAAGTATTATAAATTTAAAGCCGTACACTTTTATTATTTTGCCTAAATCCTTGGATGCTAATAGTCCAACTGCCGCTACAAATAGTATCAAAGTAAATTCAAAAAATACCTTTGGTACAACACCATTTTTAATAAGACTCTCAGCATACTGCGCATTATCAGCAAGTCCTTCCGCAGGCAATCCATAAGTCTTATATATGTACCAGCCAATAACAAGTCCTGCAAATAATCCACCCGAGCTCCCAAGCTCAAATCTGCCGAACCTGATGCGTCCTAAAAGCAACCCTAGCACAGCAGTTACAAATACCAGTACAAAAGGGTCACATACAAACGAAGTAAAGTCAAACTGCATTTTGATCCCCCAATCACTCAGCTTCAACTGATTTTATTTAACATATATATGATATCAGATTTATTGCATAATTAAATATATTTATTTTGCAGGAGTAATATAGATAACCTACTCTAAAACGCAAAATACTTTTCGTTAAGAGTTGCTAATCTCTTTGTGAGAAACAACTGGAAAAATTTAATTTTGAAGTTGTTTCTCTATAAATATGAGTAGTCAAAAAGAAAAAAATCGCATATAAGCACGCGATTTCGATTATTTATGTATGGTGCGCCCAGCAGGGCTCGAACCTGCGACCTACTGATTCGAAGTCAGCCACTCTATCCAACTGAGCTATGAGCGCATAATTTAGTTTTGTGACTATCCAAAAAATAAATGGTGCGCCTGAAGGGAGTCGAACCCCTGGCACACGGATTAGAAGTCCGTTGCTCTATCCAACTGAGCTACAGGCGCATTTATTATCGAGCGTGTGGACCGCTCTTGTTCTTCGGAGAAGTCTTTTTATGGAGCGGGTGAAGGGAATCGAACCCTCGCGATCAGCTTGGAAGGCTGACGTTCTACCATTGAACTACACCCGCATGTTAAATATAATTTTATTTTACCCAAAATATATGTATTATATAAGCATATATTTACAAATAAAAATAGTATATTAAGCTAATTGTAATCATGGAGCGGGTGACGAGATTCGAACTCGCGACTTTCACCTTGGCAAGGTGACACTCTACCACTGAGTTACACCCGCATGACATTGCTTATATACTATATATGGGTAAATATGGTGCGGAGTAAGGGACTTGAACCCCCACGTCGTTGACACTAGATCCTAAGTCTAGCGCGTCTGCCAATTCCGCCAACTCCGCATGTTTTGTTTGGTGACTCACCGGAGAATCGAACTCCGGACACCATGATTAAAAGTCATGTGCTCTACCGACTGAGCTAGTGAGTCATAATAAATGGCAGGGGTGGCAGGATTCGAACCTACGGAATGCCAGAGTCAAAGTCTGGTGCCTTACCACTTGGCGACACCCCTATGTTTTATCACTCACATTATCAATATTAATTTGATGGGGTGGATAATCGGGGTCGAACCGACGGCCTCCAGAGCCACAATCTGGCGCTCTAACCAACTGAGCTATACCCACCACAATGGTGCGCCTGAAGGGAGTCGAACCCCTGGCACACGGATTAGAAGTCCGTTGCTCTATCCAACTGAGCTACAGGCGCATATATAACTAATAAGTTGGTCTGCCAGTTAACTGGTCTTTGGATACTTTTTGACTTCATCGAAGTCTTTTATGGAGCGGGTGAAGGGAATCGAACCCTCGCGATCAGCTTGGAAGGCTGACGTTCTACCATTGAACTACACCCGCATGTTTCGTATCGCCACCGACTTTTTAGATTATATCAGATATCGCGATTGTTGTCAACATATTTTTATTAACTTTTTTAATTTTCGTTTTCGCACTTCCTTTGTATCGAAGCGACAAGATAAAGTATAATAAAAAGTAAGCTATAAGTCAAGACTGAATTTAGGCATAAATTAAGCTCTGACTAAACTATCATTTCATTACTCACTTTTTCTCCGATTTTCTCACTATAGCTATATATAATAGAAGAAGACGAATATTTGTCTTCTTCTATTATATATAGTTTTTATATATTAATTACGTTATTACTTAAAAGCTCTTGAAATTTTTTCTCAAACTCTTTTAAAGCATTTGCTCTATGGCTTATTTTGTTCTTAACCTCAGGTGAAAGCTCAGCCATAGTCTTTTCAAAGCCGTCTACTATGAATAATGAGTCATAGCCAAAGCCATTGCTGCCCGTCTCTTCAAAGCCTATTCCGCCATAAACAAAGCCTTCTGCTGTTATCTCTGTACCATCTGGAAGCACAGCAGCTATTACTGTACAAAACCTTGCAGCTCGGTCTTCCTCTGGTACATTTTTCATCTCTGCCAAAAGCTTTTCCCTGTTTTTTGAATCCTTTTCATCACCCATATAGCCTGAATATCTGGCTGAATTGACGCCTGGTCTTCCATATAAGGCTTTAACCTCCAAGCCTGTATCATCTGCTATTACAATACCATCTGTATATTTTGATACCTCTCTTGCCTTTATTAAAGCATTTTCAATAAAGGTTAATCCGGTTTCTTCAATTTCTATATTTAAGTTTATATCTGAAAGAGATAATATTTCAATATTCATATTTTCCATTATTGCTTTTATCTCGTCCAGCTTGTGTTTGTTATTAGTTGCTGCTACTATTTTCATGAGTATTAGCACCCACTCTTTCTGCTAGTTCTCCTAATGCCTGTCTTTGGATGGCTATAAGATCCATAACTCCCTTTTCGCCAAGCTGGAGCAGTTGAAGCATTTCATCCTTAGTAAAAGGACTTTCCTCACCAGTACCCTGTATCTCCACAAACTGACCTTTATCTGTCATGATAATATTCATATCTACCTGACAGGTTGAGTCTTCTGCATAATTCAGGTCTAAAATAGCTTCCCCGCCCTTTAGCCCTACGCTTACTGCTGCTAAATAGCTGTGTACAGGTATGCCTTTAAGCTTATCTGCTTTTACTAATTTATTAAAAGCATCTACCATTGCTACAAATGCACCTGTAATTGAAGCTGTTCTGGTTCCCCCATCCGCTTGTATTACATCGCAATCTATGTATACTGTTATTTCTCCCATTTCCTCAAGCTTAACTATTGAGCGTAGTGCTCTTCCTATTAATCTCTGTATTTCCATGGTTCTGCCGTCTACTTTTCCCTTGGTGGATTCTCTTGGCTTCCTTGTTTCTGTAGAGCGTGGCAGCATACCATATTCACTGGTTATCCAGCCCTTTCCAGTGCCTTTAACAAATGGCGGTACCCTCTCATCAATTGTTGCAGTGCATATTACCTTGGTATCACCCATCTCTATCAACACCGAACCTTCGGCATGTTTTAGATAATTTCTGGTTATTTTTACAGGTCTCAACTGATCATTTTTTCTTCCATCTATTCTTTGCATCGTCTCATCCTTTCTTTTCCTTGGTATGCAGATATATAGCAAATTATAAAGTATTAAGCCTGACAAGTTATATAGAAAGCAATAAATAATAAAATAGCAGCTTATATATTATTAGCCTTATAACAGCTATGCAGGAGGAGTATATAACGCCTTCTGCATAACTATTTCATAAATTGATATTATATAATTGAAAAGCACTAACGAGAATCGAATTTTTATTTATATTAATAAATTCAATCTACATACTTATGAATATATAAGACTTATCTGCTTGTAGAAATATCTATTCGTAGAAATTTGCAAATACCGGAACATCTAGGCATCCATTTGCATCGGCTGTACTGATATTCTCTAAAGCTTTACCGTTTACAAACAGCTTTGCTTTTGAAATAACATTAAACTCTTTTAAGGTTAATGTTACAGCTTTAATCATTGCTCTTTCTGATACCTTGTCGTCTTTATTTGATAGTAGTTCCTCTGAAAAATTAATATACGCTATCTTATCGCTCACTTGCACGCCTAAAAGCTTTGTTCCCTCTGGAAATGGACTTATCAAGCCGCTTTCCGCTACAGGCTTTTCTATTAAAGAGGTCAGAGCTGCTTCCACTCTGTTTTCAAAACCTGAAACAAGCTTTGTAACAGGTACGAAATACGAATAGTCGCCTTGACCTTCCTTTTGATAGTATACCATAACTTTTGATAGTTTATCACCACTATTTTCTGATGCTTGCAAATTGATTTCATCACGTTTCATTTCTGCTGTAAGCTTTGTTCCTAATGGTAATTGTTCCAATAATTTACCTTCAATGCGAATCTGAACTGCTGATATGTTTTCAAATTCTGTCAAGGTATATGTAACAGCTTTTACTCCTGTTTCTTCTGCCTGAGCAGTTGTAAATGTAAGAAACTCTTTTGAAAAATCTATTATTGCCAAGCCGTCTTCCTTTATAACTGCACCATTTATTTTAGTTCCCATAGGCAGTGATGGAAGCAACCCTGTAGGCTGCAAATCTGCTGCATTTTCAACGCTGTAAATCAACGCATTTACGGCAGATTTTGCTATTCCCATGTCTTTTGGTATGTATCTCATTACTGGTACTAATAGATTATCCCAGTCCTTATAATATAATACTGTAGGTCTGGTATTTGCAGGCTGCTCGGCACTTACTTCGCTTAAGCTGGGCAATTCCTCAGCAGGCTCTTCAATTTGCTCCTCTGCAACCTTTGTATCCTTATTAAAGAAATCACGCAAGGATGCTAGAGGATTACTGCAGCTGCTTAGTATTATAGTACAGCATAATACTAATGCAACAAATATTATGTTTTTTTTCGACATCTGATTCACCCCTTTATAATATTAATATCAATATATTATATTAGAGGCTTATACTGGATATTCATATTAACTATTAAGAAAAAACAGGAAGCCTATAACAGTTGTTAATTGTTATAGGCTGTTGTTATACTTGTTTATTACTCTGTAATCTTATTATTAGTTATCTCTGCAATTTTATTTACATTAGGGTTATTCATTACAGAAAAATGATCCCCCTCTATTGCATTAAATATTATAGGCTTGCTGCAGTATTTATTCCAATTCTCCGGGTTTATAGTTTCGCTGTCCTTTGCTTTGAAATAATAAATCTGCGAATCAATTTTCCCTTTTGGCGTATATGATTCGCCAGCATTATGCAAGGATCTTATTATATTCATTATATACAACAGTTCATGCACCTTTATATATTCAAAGCTGGGTACTGCTTTTGCAATGCTCTGCAAGGAATTTTTCAGCTTATCATATTCTCCGCCGTGCTTCTTTAGATAATCATGTACTTCCGTCCATATACTGTTGATACTATTTTTGCTCTCTATTATATTTTCAAGCTCTTTACTCTTTATAATAGAATTGATAAATTTTCTTTCAGTATTTAAAGAGAAGCTGCCTTCCCCAATACCTTTGCTAAACACCTTAAGTATTTTACTCTTGGGCACTAAGGTATCTATCAATGCTATATAGCCTATTTGGTCTTTAAGCAATTCAAACTGTCTTACAACCTCATAGGTTAGCAGTCCGCCTAAGCTCCAACCGATTATATTGTATGGTCCCCTTGGCTGGACAGTTTTGATTCTCTTAATATAGTCAACTGCCATTTCTTCTATAGCTAAATCTATCGGACTATATCCCTCTGGATTTTTGTATCTTATTCCCCAATAATTAAAGCCTGAATCCAAACTGCTTACAAGCTGCGTATATCCAGTGATTTCCCCTGTTCCGTCATGTATTATAAATACATTTTTTTCTTTTGCATCAGACTCTTTAATAAGTACTATATCCTTATGTGTATAGGCAGACTCAGAATTGTCTGAAGAACTGATAAACTCCGCCATGCCTTTTATAGTTGGTTTTAAAAACATCTTATTCATGGGTATATTTACTTTTAGCTTTTCCTTTACTTGAGCTAATAATGCAACTGCCTTTAAGGAGTGTCCGCCTAGGCTGAAAAAGTTGTCGTTTATCCCTATATTATCCAACTTGAGAATATCACTCCATATTGAAGCTAATAGTCTCTCCATATCATTTGAAGGGGCTTCATAGACATCATTTACTATTTTGCTTCTATCGGGTTCTGGCAGAGACCTTCTATCTATCTTGCCATTGGGAGTAAGGGGCATTTTATCCATTTGTATCAAGTATGCTGGAACCATATATTCAGGAAGTAAGCTTGATAGGTATTCCCTCAGCTCGCTTATTTGAAGTTCTTTTTCCCCAGTGAAATATCCACATAAATATTTACTATTGTCATAATCCTCCTTAACAACAACCAAGGCTTCTCTGACTGTATCATAACTTAACAGCCGTCCCTCGATTTCTGAAAGCTCTATTCTATATCCTCTTATCTTTACTTGGTGATCTATTCTGCCTATGAACTCAATGCTGCCGTCTGAGAGCCATCTTGCCAAGTCACCTGTTTTGTACATTTTTTCTCCTTCAAAGAAAGGGTTGGGAATAAATTTCTCCGATGTTAAATCAGGTCTGTTCAGATAGCCTCTTGCAAGACCTTCTCCACCCACACACAGTTCTCCTGCTACTCCAATAGGCTGCAGCTTGAGATTTTTATCTACTATCATTATTTTGGCATTATTAGCAGGCTTTCCTATGGTTGGACACTGTTTATATGAGCTAAAGCTTTCAAAATCCAGCATATTAGCCGCTGTTCCTATTGTAGTTTCTGTTGGTCCATAGTGGTTCATTATTTGTACTTTAGGATTATGCAGTTTAAATTTCTCTACATCTGATACATTAATAGACTCTCCCCCAAGTATAATGAGTCGTATGCAGTCAAATGCCGCTTCCATGGCAGATTTATCCGAACTGCATATCATACTAAATAGGGATGGTGTCATCTTAATGTATGAAATCTTATTAT
This sequence comes from uncultured Clostridia bacterium, assembly GCA_937930535.1. Taxonomy (GTDB): domain Bacteria; phylum Bacillota; class Clostridia; order Lutisporales; family Lutisporaceae; genus CALGKJ01. The sequence goes on along the minus strand of CALGKJ010000160.1, from coordinate 7,115 downwards.
TTTGAATATACTCTGACAGCTTATGTGGATCCAAATATAATTCCTTTGAAACCATATGAAGCTCACAGCCATTTAAAAGTGAAGAATATATGCCTGTATAACCTAAATCAAAGGCATAGGATGATAACAGCATAGTTTTATCCTGACTGCATATGCTTGTTTTATCAGTAATCCATTTAACATAGTTAACCAAGCTTCTGTTTTCGATTAGGACGCCTTTTGGCAAGCCTGTTGTGCCAGATGTATATATAACATAGGCAAGACTATTTGAGCTGTAGTCTAAGCCTAAATTGCTGCAATCCCCTGTATATAGCTTTTCCTCATCTAATAATAAGCTGTTTCCCTTAAAGCTTACCTTATCACTTAGCGATGATTGGGTCAGCAGTATTTCTGTGCCGCTGTCCTTCAGCATATACTCTATTCTATCTGATGGCAGACTGGAATCAATAGGTAAATACGCTCCTCCTGCCTTAAAGATACCGATTATTCCAATAAGCATTTCCAGAGAAGGTTCTACCATAATGCTTACTACTGTATCTGATTTTACACCTTTACTTGCTAAGATTCTTGCAAGCTGGTTTGCCTTTTGATTTAACTGCTTGTATGTTAATGCTTTTATATCAAAAGAGCTTTCCTGACATATTACTGCTGTATTATCAGGTGTTTTTTCTGCCTGTTCTTCGAATAACTGATAAATAGTTTTATCTCTAGGATAATCTGCTTTGGTGCTGTTGAATTGATATAGCAGTTGGTGCTTTTCGTTATCAGACAGCATTTCTATATCACATAGCTTTATATCCATATTATCAGCTATACATTTTAATATATTCTCATAATGCTTAAACATTTTTATTGTTGTTTCTCTTTTAAATAAGCTTAAGCAGTATTCCATTGCAATAATAATATTATTCTCTGCTTCTATTGCAGTCATTGTCATATCAAACTTTGATATCTGATTTTTTTCTTCATAGGGCGTAATTTTTAAAGCCTCTATTTCACTGCTTTTAAAATCTATATTCTGCATTGTAAACATAACATCAAACAATGGATTTCTTCCCATGTCCCTGTGTATTCTTAATCTATCCACCAGCTCTTCAAACTGATAGTCTTGATTCTCATAGGCTTTAAGTGCATTTAGCTTAACTTCCTTTAAAAATTCTCTAAAGGTCTTGCTGCTTTCGGGATAATTTCTCATTGCTAGAGTATTAACGAACATACCTATTATGTTATGCAGATCAGCGTGAGGTCTTCCAGCCGTCGGTGTACCTACTACAATATCCTCTTGCAGGCTGTATTTTGACAGCAGTATATTATATCCAGCCAGCAGCAGCATATAGAGAGTTGATTCAGTTTCTCTGGATATCTCCCTAAGTCTCTCTGTTAAAGCCTTGTCCAGTTCAAACTGTATATAATCTCCCTCAAAGCTTTGTATAACAGGTCTTAGATAATCTGTAGGAAGGTTAAGTACAGGTATCTCGCCTTGAAATACATTAAGCCAATATTGTTCCTGCCGTTTAATTTTTTCACTTTGGATAATATTATTCTGCCACGCCGCATAATCCTTATATTGTAATTTAAGCTTTGGGAGCTCTACCGACTGATAAAGCTTGACAAATTCATCTATTAAAATACTTATGGATATTCCATCAGCAATTATGTGATGTAAATCCAGCATCAATATATGCTTAGTCCTCATGGGTTCTTTTGGCTCGATGCTGTCAGGCAGCTTAATAAGCACTGCTCTGAAAAGCGGTGCTCTTGATAAGTCAAAGGCTGCTGCAAAGCTTCTTACAAGCTTATTTATATCTCTTTCCTCTGATTCAATATAACTTATTTCAAAATCTACTACTTGGCTTATTACCTGTACCGGCTTTCCATCTGCTAGTACAAAAAAGGTTCTCAGACTTTCATGCCTGTCTATAAGTGCTTTAAAGGCTGAGTTAAGTTTTTGCATATCAAGTGTACCCTCAAGCATCAGGATAGCTGGTATGTTATAGCTTGTACCTTCTGGCTCAAACTGTTGCAGCGCGTACAGCCTCTTTTGCGCTGAGGATAAAGGATATTGTTCACTGGTTTCTACAGGTACTATGGAGCTGTATATGCTTTCTTCTGCTGCTTTGATGTATTGAGCTATCGCTTTTATAGTTGGAGACTTGAATATTTCCATTAATGGCACTTCTACATTAAATTCGCTATGAATCATTGATATCAATGTAGTTGCCTTAAGGGAGTGACCTCCCAGCTCAAAAAAGCTGTCATTTATTCCTATTCGTTCTGCTCCCAGCACCTGCTTCCACAGCTCAACAAGCTTTTCTTCCACTTCATTGGTTGGTGCTTCATATGCATTTTGGGATGCTTTACTTATATCTGGATCAGGCAGTTTCTTCCTATCCACCTTTCCATTTGCATTTATTGGTATTTTATCAAGCTTCATAATAAATGGCGGTATCATATAATCTGGAAGTGCTTCTGACAAATAGTTTCTAAGTGCTTTATCGTCTATTGCTTGCTCTGTGGTAATGTATGCACACAGATATTTGTTTCCCATTTCATCCTGTTTGTCGATTACTGCTGCTTCTTTTATGTTCTGATAGCTTAGCAGTCTGTTTTCGATTTCACCCAGTTCTATTCTAAAGCCTCTAATCTTTACTTGATAATCTATACGTCCCAAAAACTCAATATTACCATCAGGCAGCCACCTTGCCAGATCCCCTGTACGGTATATTCGTTCATTTGGGGCAAAAGGATTCTGTATATATTTCTCCTGTGTAAGCTCAGGCTTGTTAAGGTAGCCTCTTGCCAGACTGCTTCCTCCTATGCAAAGCTCTCCTACAGCTCCTATTGGCTGCTGCTTGTTATTTTTATCTAATATATAGATTTGTACATTTGATATAGGCTTGCCTATAGGTATATTTGAGTATTCTCTGTCTACTATAAAGCTGGTTGTAACTACTGTATTTTCTGTCGGTCCATAGTTATTTGCTATTTTGTAGGGTTTTTGAGCATAGTATTTGAGTTTGTCTCCCCCGGTCAGCAATATTCTAAGAGACTTGTTGTCCAGCTTCATAAACTGCTCACATGCCTGTGTGGGTAGAAAGCTTATGGTTATTCCGTTATCCTCATAGTACTTATTAAGCTTAACAATATCCATACGCATTTCATCTGGTATTATATATATGGCAGCACCTGTAGTTATATATGGAAATATTTCCCATACAGAAGCATCAAAACCAAAGCCAGCATATTTGGTGCTTTTATCATTTTCTGTAAGCTCATAGTATTCCTTATGCCATTCTGTAAGATTTACCAAAGCTCTATGCTCTACCATTACCCCCTTGGGCTTTCCTGTTGAACCAGAGGTGTATATCACATATGCCATATTATCTGCATTAGATAGATTATCAGGGTTAACATCATCCAGCATATTGTTAAGGTCTGTTTCTTCATAAATACAGTTATCATCCAGAGATATCACAGCTCCCTTAAAGTCTGTGTAGCTTAGCAGATGAGTGTGAGTTATCAGTATTTCTGCTCCGCTATCCTCCAGCATATATTGCACTCTGTCAGCAGGATATGCAGTATCTATAGGAAGATATGCCGCACCTGATTTTAGTATAGCCATTACGCCAATAAGCATCTCTAGTGAAGGCTCTGTTATTATTCCGATTATACCTTCAGGCTTTGCACCTTTTTTTATCAATAGCTTCGCAAGTATGTTGGCTTTGCTGTTTAACTGTCTATAGGTTAGCTGATTATCTTTATATACTGCCGCTATATTGTCCGGCGTTTTTTGCACTTGCTGCTCAAACAGCTTGTGTATGGTATTATTCAGAGAATATGCTCTTTGCGTATTATTAAAGCTAAGTAACAGCTCCTTTTCTTGATTGGAAATTATATCAATATCATTCAGCTTCACATTTACGTCACCTAAAGCCAAGGATAATAATTGGAAGAGGTGCTGCATTATCCTTGATGCTGTATCTGATGTATACAGCTCTGAATTATATTGCAGCAGTACTTCTATTGATTCAGCTTTTTTTTCAAAATAGAATACAAAATTGGAATTAGCGTTTTCAGCATATTTTTGTTCATGAATATTGTTAAGTACTACCATGGTTTGCAGCAGGGATTGCATACAATTCTCCATAGGCATACCTGCATCCCTGAGTAAAAGCTCAGCAGGATAGTTTTGGTTGCTGCTGGCTTCTACTACAGTATTTCTGACCTTGAGAAGCAGCTCTTTGAAGGTAGCAGTACTTTCAAAAGTGTTTCTTAATACCATAATTGTATTCATAAGGTTTTTTTCTGTTTTAAGCTTATTGACAGGCGTACCTATAACTATATCTTGTATGCCTGTATATCTGTAAAGCAATGCAGTTACTCCCGTAAGCAGCATTATGTACAAATTCGGCAGTGAGTTATTGCTTACCTGATTGAGCTTTTGTGTTAATTCTGCCGGACAGGTAAGCTGCATGTTTTCCTTAAGAGCTTTTGTACTGTTTAATGCAAAAAAATCATATGGGAAGCAAACTCTAGTCAGCTCACCTTCAAGCTTTTCAGCCCAGTATTTTTTCTCATTATCAAATTTTCCTGATGCAAGCATAAATTCTTTTACAGCTTTATTGTTCATCTGCTATTCCCCCTCTGTTTTGCATCCTTTACGTCTATTTTTCATAATTTTTACTGTTTATAGCGGAAGACGCCTATAACCAATATTTATTATCAAGTTATGCAGTATAGCTTTTGCCTGCATTTTGAGCTTTGTTGCTGCTTATGCTCTTAATAAAGTATAGTGCTGTTATTAATGTCAGCAAGCTTATTAAAGCAACAACTGCCGCACCGTTTCCGCTAGATAGAGGATTGTTTGTTCTGTTTAATATCAGCAGACACATACTGCTGGTAACATGAGCAGCAATAGCAGCCCAGATGGAATCAAGCCAAATGTATATTAAGCCAAATATAACAGCTCCTAGGGCAGCGTATGCTCCTACAAACAGATCCCCTGCCATAAAGCCATAAATTACAGTAAACAATAAACCATGAAGAATTACAGCAGTTACTTTTTTAAAGCCTTTTGCTAATTCATTTAATAATGCTCCTCTGAATAAAACCTCTTCTATAAATGAACCTAGTATTACAGGACCTAAAATGGCGATTAATACAAGCTCTCCCTCTGTAATGGATTTCAGCGTTTCATTTAATGCAGGGCACATATTGGCAATAAAAGGAGTCTTTACAGCACAAATACTGAATACACCAAGTGCAATTCCTGTCAGTACAACCAAGGGCAGGCTTTTCAAGCTAAAGCCTTTAAAACCGCAGTAAGCTATAAGACTCTTTTTTTTCAGCATAAATATCAAGGACAGTATTATAAAAGCTATAAGACTTGTAACTGCCATTAGTATCCCTTGGTTGTTCAGAACCCAGCTTTTAAACTCCGGGTTTGGCAAGGTGAAAATTCTTAGTACAAGACCTGAACCAAACATTGATGCGAAATAAACAAAAATATACAGTATTATGTTTAAAGCAATACCTAGAGTTTTTTTCATATTCTCTATTCCCCCATTCAAATTTTTGTTAGGTGTCTTAGTAGTGGGTATAATAGGCATAAGCTGCCTATTATACCCTTTATTTTAGAAATTAAAGTCCATGTCGTCGTATTGTATCTCTTCTTCTACACAGTCAATATCATAGTTCAAGTCTATATCTGATATTTTTATATTGATATTTTCTGCTATGCACGCCAATATGTCTTTATAATGCTTTAACAATGTGCTTATAGTATCTCTCTTATATAGGCTAATCCTATATTCGATGCCAATAAGCAGCTTATCTTGTGTATCTACTGCGCTTACGGTTATATCAAACTTCGCTGTCTTACTGGTAAATTCATAGGAAGCAAACTCCAGATCTCCAAGCTTCATTTCGCTGGCTGCTGTATTCTGTACCGTAAACATAACATCAAATACAGGGTTTCTGCTCAAATCTCTGGAAATACCCAGTTTTTCCACAAGCTCTTCAAATTGGTAATCCTGATATTCAAATGCCTTTATAGAGCTATTTTTTACCTCCTCAAGCAGCTCTGCAAAGGTTTTACTGCTGCTTGGATAGTTTCTGAGTGCTATGGTGTTAACAAACATTCCTATGATATTTTGCAAATCTGCATGAGGTCGTCCGAATACAGGGCTTCCTATTACTATATCCTCCTGTCCGCTGTATTTTGAAAGCAGAACATTAAGTACGGTCAGCAGCAGCATGTACATGGTTGTATTTGTTTCACTGCATATCCTTCGTAGTGTGTTAGCAAGCTCAATTTCTACCTCTTCATACATCTGATCACCCTCAAAGCTTTGGATGCTTGGTCTTTCATAATCTGTAGGCATATTCAGCACTGGTGAATTATTTAATGCTTCTACCCAGTAGCTTTCTTTATCCTGCATTTTTTCATTTGAATTAGCACTATTCTGCCATACTGCATAATCCTTATACTGGAGCTTTAGCTGTGATAGATTATTTCCTTCATAAAGTGCAGCAAATTCCCTGACTAATATTTCTATGGAGAAGCCATCAGATATAATGTGATGCATGTCTATCATAAGTAAATGACGGTCTTTATCAAGCTGAGAAAGTCCTACTCTTACTAGCGGAGCTGTATTTAAGTCAAAGGATTTGATAAAGCTCTTAAACCCTTGATCTACAGCTTGGTCAGCTATCTCAATGTGCTCAACTTTAAAATCCACAGCTTTGTGTACTACTTGTACTACTGCTTCTTCTTCACGTCTAAAGGAAGTTCTTAGGGCTTCATGTCTTTGAGCAAGAAACTTAAATGCTTTTTCAAGTCTCTCTATATCCAGCTCCCCGCTGATAATATAAGCACTTGGAATATTATAGATTGTGCTGCTGGTGTCAAATTGCTGTAGTGTAAATATTCTCTTTTGTGCTGATGACAGCGGATAGTATTCCTTTTCTTCTGCTGGTTGTATTGCACTGTACAGACTTTCTTCTGCACCTTTGATGTATTCAGCTACTGCCTTTATTGTTGGTGTCTTGAATATTTCTGTCAGCGGCACTTCCACTCCTAAGTCTCTGCCTATGCTTAATGCCATACTTGTTGC
>CALGKJ010000159.1 GCA_937930535.1 uncultured Clostridia bacterium | reverse complement strand
ATACAGTGGGTATAGACGTTGAGCAAGTCAAGCCTATGGAAATGGATATTGCGAAAAGATTCTTTTCTACTGAAGAATATATGGATTTAATGAATAAAGCTCAGGAGGACAGGCTTGGTTACTTCTTTGATTTATGGACACTAAAAGAAAGCTATATAAAGGCATGCGGCATGGGTTTATCAATTCCGCTGGATACTTTTTCTTTTAAAATAAACGGAAACAGCATTACACTAAAAACTGAACGAGAAGAGAAAGACTTTTTATTCAAACAATATAGTATAGATAAAGACTATAAGCTGTCAGCTTGTGCTGCAAATAATAATTTTCCTGAGGATATTATATGTTTGGATACCAATTATATATATAATTCATTTTTACATATGAGGTGATTTAATTATGAAAAAAATAAAATTGTTTTGCTTACCCTATGCAGGAGGTTCTTCCACGATCTATATGAGATGGAGACAGTATCTTAGCCCTAATATTGAATTGTATCCCGTTGAATTGGCAGGCAGAGGAAGACGCTACAATGATCCACTGTACAACAGTCTGGATGAAATAGCAGAGGATGTTTACTCTATAATCAAGAAGGAAAGCGGTTTTAGTAATTATGCTTTGTTTGGTCACAGTCTTGGCAGCATTGTAGCATATGAATTGTCACATAAAATACAAAGCAAAAACGACACTATGCCTATGCATATATTTTTTGCAGGAAAGAGAGCACCACACCTTGCAGAAAAGGAAGAAATCATCCATGGACTGCCGGATGATGAGTTTAAGCACAAGGTATTAGAGCTGGGGGGTACTCCTGAGGAGCTAGTTCAAAGCCAAGAGCTGCTTGAATTGTTTCTGCCAATACTGCGCGCGGACTTTAAGGTTAATGAGACCTATCAATACATAGATAAAAACTGCAAGCTTAATACTGATATAACTGTAATTAACGGAAAGCAGGAGCAGCTGACTCTTGATGAAATTACTGGATGGAAGCAGCATACTGAAAAAGGCTGCAAAATATTTATGCTTGATGGTGATCATTTCTTTATTAATGCTAGATATAAAGAAATTACTGATATTATCAATAGTACATTAGTAAAGGAGTAGGTGAAAATATTATGAGTATATTAAGTGCAAATAACATCAAATCCTTCAGCAGTTTAACTCAAATATTGCAAGCGAGCTTGACAGAAGAACGAGGCATAATATTTATCGGCACTGACTCATCAGATGTTTTTTTATCCTATACAGAGCTTTATGACAGAGCATTGAAGGTGCTGTATAAGCTGCAAGTAAGCGGAATCAAGCCGGGCAGCGAATTAGTATTTCAGTTGGAAGATAATATGGATTTTCTGCTTACCTTCTGGGCTTGTGTACTTGGCGGGATAATACCTGTTCCCGTAACCATTGGTGCTAATGAGGAGCATAGAGATAAGCTTTTCAGAATTTGGAGAGTGCTTAATGCACCAGCGCTAGTAATTGCTAAATCGACAATTGAAAAAATGCAGGGACTGCTAAAAGCAGAAGGCATGGCTATGTTCCAGAAGATAATCAACGGCAGACTGGTTTATATGGAAGACCTTAAGACCGGTGATTTAATGGCTGATGTTCACGAGGTTAAAGGCAGTGAAACTGCGCTTATACAGTTTTCATCAGGCTCAACTGGCAACCCTAAAGGTGTAGTTCTTACCCATGAAAATCTTATTATAAATATTAATGCGATATTAAAAAGTACAGGTGCAACACAAGACGATTCATCCTTCGGGTGGATGCCGTTAACCCATGACTTGGGGTTGATAGGCTTCCACTTAGCTCCTCTTGCTGCCCGCGTTAATCAGTATATCATGCCTCCAATAAATTTTATCAGAAATCCTATTGTCTGGATGGATAAGGTAGATGAATATAAAATAACTATGCTTGCCTCTCCCAATTTTGGATATAAGCACTTTTTAACATTTTTGGAAGCTAATAAAAACAAAACATGGGATTTATCTCATGTCAGGCTCATATTTAACGGTGCTGAACCAATATCTGCTGAACTAAGTGATTATTTTTACAATGTTATGAGCAGATGGGGATTAAGTAAAAATGCGGCCTTTCCAGTTTATGGACTTGCTGAGGCAAGTCTTGCTGTCACCATCCCGCCAGCGGGTGAGGGACTGCGGAAGATAGACTTGGATAGAGATAATATTACAGTAGGTAATAAAATTATAGAAGTTGAAAGCGGAGATAGCAGCAGGCTATCCTTCGTGGATCTAGGTTATCCTGTGGAGGGATGTTCAGTTAAAATATGTGATTGGGATAACCATATTTTGCCTGAAAACTATGTAGGATTAATATATATCAAGGGCGGCAACGTTACTAAAGGCTATTACAATAATGAAGAGGAAACAAAGAGAATTCTATCGGAGGATGGATGGCTGAATACTGGAGATTTAGGCTTCATGGGAAATGGTCGTTTATACGTTACCGGGAGAGCTAAGGATATAATCTTTATAAATGGACAGAATTACTATCCTCATGATCTGGAAAGGATAGCTGGAGAGGTACCGGGGGCTGAGGCTGGCAAAACTGCAATGTGTGGAGCTTATAACCTTGAGAAGCAGAAGGAAGAGATAATCGCCTTTGTACAATTCCAAGGAACCCCAGAGGAGTTTGTTGACATTTTATTGAGTCTGAAAAAACATATAAACGTTAAAACTGGATTAGATGTTACTCATGTTGTACCTGTGGCAGATATGCCAAAGACCGCAAGCGGCAAGGTGCAGAGATTTAAGCTTAAGGAAGAATACGAGCAGGGCAAATATAATTTAATTATAAAAGAAGCAGAGGAGCTGGCTAAAGCCAAGCTGGAAAGCAGAGAGATTGTTGCTCCTACAAATGAAATGGAAATGAAGCTGGCTCAAATTTGGTCGGAAATATTGGGCATTGAAAATATTGGGATAATGGATAACTTTTTTGAGCTGGGAGGAGACTCTCTAAAAGCAACATATATAGCGGCAAAAATATATATGGAGCTTGGTATTGAGGTTCCCCTTAATGAACTATTTAACGAGCCTACAATAAAGGCCTTAGCAGAATGTGCAGCAACAGCCGAGAGAGTAGAGTATGTAAATATACCAATAATAAAGGAAAGTGAGTATTATCCTTTGTCCTCTGCCCAAAAAAGAATGTACATTCTTAATGAGCTGGATAAAGATGATATAAGCTATAACATAACACATGTAGTGAAGATTAATGGCGGTGTGGATAAGCTTAAGCTGGAAGCTGCTATTAAAAGCATAATAAGCAGGCATGAAAGCCTAAGAACGTATTTTGAGGTTGTAGATGGACAGCCTGTTCAGAAAATACTTAAGGAAATGCCATTCGGAATTGAATATCTGGAAGCTAATGAAAAAAATGCAGAGGAAATAGTAAGGGGATTTGTAAAACCCTTTGATCTTAGCAAAGCTCCTTTGTTTAGAGCAGCATTAATAGAAGTGGAAAATAAAGAACAGCTTTTGGTATTGGATGCTCACCATATTATATTTGATGGTTCATCAATGGCAATTTTGTTTGATGAATTTATACAATTATATCAAGGCGGCAACCCCAAAGAAACGCTTATACAATATAAGGACTATGTAAGCTGGTACAATGAGAAGCTGGATTCAGAGGAATTAAAATATCAGGAGCAATATTGGCTGAAGCTTTTTGAAGGAGAAATACCGCAGCTTACTATGCCTGAAGACTTTAACAGACCAGCAGTGCAAAGCTATGAAGGAGACAAGCTGTATTTCAGAATAGATAAAGCTACAGCTGAGCAGTTAAAACAGCTTGCTTATAAAACTGGCACCAGTATGTACATGGTAATGCTGGCTGCATATTATGTGCTGTTACATAAATATACTGGTCAAGAGGACATTGTGGTGGGAACACCTACTGCCGGCAGAAGCCACCCGGAGCTGCACAGACTTATAGGAATGTTTGTAAATACACTTCCATTAAGAAACCAAGTTAAGGGTGATATGCAGTTTGTTAAGCTGTTAAGCAGTATAAAGCAAAACACCTTAGATGCTTTTAATAATCAGGACTATCAATTTGAAAAGCTTGTAGATAAGCTGGAATTAAAAAGAGATATGGGGCATAATCCACTTTTCGATACTATGTTTGTATTCCAAAACATGATGCTTGCTCAAACATCGGGCAGTGATTTGGAATTTGCACCATATAAATATAAAAATAATATTTCAAAGTTCGATTTAACTTTATTTGCTCAATGGGATAAGGACGAAATCGATTGCGAGATGGAGTACTGCACTAAATTATTTAAAGCAGATACTATTGCAAGACTAATAGAGCATTATCAAAATATACTTAACGAAATAGCCATAGGACATAAAAAGAGAATATATCAGATAGAAATGCTGTCTCAAACAGAAAAGCAGCAGTTTATGTACGAATATAATAATAAAAAAGCTGAGTACCCATATAACAAAACAATGCATGAGCTATTCCAGGAGCAGGCTGAGAGAACCCCTGACAATATAGCGGTTGTTTGCGAGGACAATACCCTTACATATAAGGAACTAAATGAAAGGGTCAATGTAATTGCCAGAAGGATAAGGCAAAAAGGAATAGGATCAGGAAGCATAGCAGCTATTATGCTTGAGCGTTCAACAGAGCTTATAATCAGTATTTTAGCCGTACTTAAGGCAGGTGGAGCTTATCTGCCTATAGATTTAGGATATCCTCAGGACAGAATAAGCTTTATGCTGGAGGACAGCGGTGCACATCTGATTATATCACAGCCTGATATAGTTAAGAATATTGAGCACACCAAAGCTGTACTAACCTTGGATAGTAACGAGACTTATGAGGATGATATAAATAATCTTGATAATCTGAATACAGCAGACGACCTTATATACATTATTTATACCTCCGGTTCTACAGGAAAGCCCAAAGGCGTTGCACTGCCTCACAAGGCAGCAACCAATTATATAACCTGGGCGGCTAAAAGCTATGTTAAGGGAGAAAAAGCAAGCTTCCCGCTTTATACATCGGTTTCCTTTGATTTGACAGTAACATCAATATTTACTCCTTTACTAACAGGAAACAGTATTGTAATTTACAAAGAGGATGAGAAGAAGCTGCCAATTGAGAGGATTTTAGAGGATAACAAGGTTGAAATAATAAAGCTTACTCCTGCACATTTGAAGCTTATTAAGGACATGGACTTAAGCAGTTCACGAGTAAGACGTCTTATAGTAGGTGGTGAACAGCTTGAAACCAAGCTGGCGCAAAAAGTATATGAAGCCTTTAACAAAAACGTAGAAATTTATAACGAATATGGACCTACAGAAGCGGCAGTGGGCTGTATGATATACAAGTATGACCCTCTAAAAAACAAAAGAACGGCAGTTCCTATAGGCGTGCCTGCTGACAATATGGAAATTTATATTTTGGATAAATATCTTAATATAGTACCATACAATGTTATAGGTGAAATGTATATAGGCGGAGCAGGACTTGCAAAGGGATATTTAAACAGAGCTGACCTGACGGAAGAACGCTTTGTAAGCAGCCCGTTCAGACATGGGGAGCGTATGTATAAAACAGGTGACCTTGCAAGGCTTATGACTGACGGAAATATGGAGTATATAGGAAGAGTAGATCATCAGGTTAAAATTAGAGGCTACAGAATAGAAATCGGAGAAATCGAAAACAAGCTATTACAGCATCAAGCTGTTAAGGAAGCACTGGTAATTTCTAAAGCAGACGAAGAAGGCAATAATTATCTTTGTGCTTATGTTGTACCTGATAATACTATAGAAAATGAGGATTTGAGAAGATTTTTAGGCAAGGAGCTGCCTGAATATATGGTTCCCTCATATTTCATGCATATTGATAGTATTCCTTTAACTGCTAATGGAAAAGTAGATACTAAAGCTTTACCTGAGCCAAAACAATCTCTGGTAAGGGAAGGTATCTATCAGGCTCCAGAAAATGATATACAACGTAAAATGGCAGAGGCATGGCAAGCTGTACTTGGTGTTCAGCATATAGGAATAAATGATAATTACTTTAGTCTCGGCGGTGACTCTATAAAGGCAATACAAATATCCTCAAAGCTTAGCCAGATGGGTATATCTGTTAATATCAAGGATATACTGACATATCAGACTATATCAGATTTATGCTTAAATGTTGATATAACAGATAAGGACAATTTGTATTCTCAGGACATAATGTCAGGCAGTGCAGAACTGCTGCCAATACACCATTGGTTCTTCAAACAAGCCTTTGTTAATCCTGACTATTACAATCAATCGGTACTGCTAAAGCTCAATCAGGATATAAAAGAATCAGTATTAAAGGAAGCCTTTAATAAAATATTAGAGCATCATGATTCACTAAGACTAAATTATGATAAGGAAAATCATAAACTGTTTTACAATAATTCCCATATGGATATGGGAATAACCTTGGACGCTATAGAGATACATGATATATCTGAAGATAAGCTGGGTGCTGCAATAGAGGCTGCTGGCAGTAAGCTTAAGTCCGGTTTTGACATTGAGAAGGGTCTTCTAATAAAGGCCGCACTTATTAATGCAAAAGAAAATGGCAGCTATTTACTTATCACTGCTCACCATATAATTGTTGATGGAGTATCCTGGATGATTATACTGGAGGATCTGTTTAAGACTATACAAGCTCTGGAGGAGGGCGTTGAAGTTGCTTTGCCTAAGAAAACGGCTTCAATTAAGGACTGGAATGAAGGCTTATTAAAATATATGCAAAGTAACCAATATGCAGAGCAAATAGAATATTGGGGCTCAATTTCTAAAAGTGAATTTTGTATACAAAAGGACTGCTTGGGTATAAACGAGTCAGATTCTTCAGGTGAGAGAGGCACAATAAAGGAAAACCTGACTGAGGAAAACACTCAAAAGCTTTTAACAGAATGTCACAAGACTTATAATACAGAAATAAACGATTTGCTTATGACCGCTTTGGTAAGGGCAATACAAGAAATGACTGGAAAGAGCCAGATGATTGTTGAACTAGAAGGACACGGAAGGAATATTGATAATATTGATGTATCCAGAACTATAGGCTGGTTTACTGCAATGTATCCTGTTATGCTGACAGTATCAAGCACTGATATGGGCAATCAGATAAAAGAAGTAAAAGAGCAGCTTAGAACAATTCCAAACGCTGGTATGGGCTATGGACTTTATAAGTACTTAAATGAGGAGTCGCATAATACTCATAGAGATATAACGGAAATACGCTTTAACTATCTGGGTCAATATGATAATTTGCTGGATAATAAACTGGCAGAATATTCAAGTGTAAGTACAGGAGCGGAAATAAGCACATTAAATCATATGACTGCAAACATAGAAATAAACTGTATGGTAATAAACCGCAGGTTTGAAATCGATGTTGCATATAATAAAGGTCTATTTAGTGAAGAAAGAGTATCGAAGTTTACTAGAGACTTTGTTAATAGCTTGAATGAGGTAATCCATCATACTATCAATGAAAATGATATATATTTTACCCCATCTGACTTTGAAACACTGGATATTGATCAAGAGGATCTGGACAGCTTATTTTTGTAAGACCTGCAATGGACCTTAATGATATGAGTTACACTTGGCAGTTACTGCATGTAATTGTCAAGTGTCATTTATGTTAGGAGGACTTAAAACTGTTTTACTAACTGATAAAGGGGGATAAAAAATGGAGAAATTACAAATGAATGCAGAGCAAAAGGTAAAGGCTAACTTTGCTTCTAACTTTATTCTGCTAATGATGGGAAGACTGGTATCAAATCTTGGCACTGCAGTGTTTAACTTTGCCTTAGGTTTATATATAATGAAGGTGACAGGCTCAGCAACTGCTTTTACAATGGTAATAAGCTTTGCAATTTTACCGGGAATATTTGTTAACATACTAGCAGGTGTATATGTAGATAAGCATGATAAAAAGAAAATAATGGTAGTAAGTGATATACTAGCGGGTATTGCTGTATTTGCATTTCTCATATTGTTTAAAGCATACTCAACCTCGCTGTTGGTTTTCATAGCGTATGTAATAGTATTGAATACGATACAGGCATTTTTCAATATGTCTATTAATGCATCTGTTCCTAATATAGTAAGCGAGGACAAGGTTGCGGGTGTCAACTCAGCTTTTCAGGGTATGGGAGCCGTTATTAATATAACTGGACCGATACTTGGTGCTTTGTTGTACAATTCCATCAGCATGGAAACTATATTTATTCTTAATGCTGCATCCTTCATTCTTTCCGGTATATCTGAAATGTTCATAATATTTAATAAAAAAGCTGATAATTCTGATAAACAGGTAAGCTTTATCGACAATGTTAAAGAGGTATTTAAGTACTTAAATACACAGGAAATTATTAAGTTTCTGCTTACTATAGCAGTAGTATTAAATCTGATATTAAACCCATTGGTAATACTGGTTCTTCGATTTGTAAACTATAAAATTA
This sequence comes from uncultured Clostridia bacterium, assembly GCA_937930535.1. Classification (GTDB taxonomy): domain Bacteria; phylum Bacillota; class Clostridia; order Lutisporales; family Lutisporaceae; genus CALGKJ01. The sequence goes on along the minus strand of CALGKJ010000159.1, from coordinate 2,161 downwards.
TAGGAGTAAGCGGGCTTCAACTGTCACTTATAGAAGCAGCTTGGGCTATGGGTGCAATATTTGGTGCAATATTTGTATCAACAAGAAAATCTGTAAATCCTATTCTGAAAAAATTCTTTGTATTGATTGCAATGCAGGCATTTTTAATATTGCTTTGGATTTTCCCAAATTTCAGCCTGTTTGCAGGAGCGTCAAAGTGGACAATAACAATTATCTACATACTGCTAATATTCCTATACGGCATGCTGAATACAATACAAAATATACCAATAATTACACATTTCCAGCTAAAAATCCCGGAAGAGCTGAGAGGAAGAGTATTTGCAGTTATGTTCACTGCATTAACCATTTCTACACCTATAGGAATGTGGATATTTGGCTTCCTGCTTGAAAAAATACACTGGGCATATATACCTTTAGGTTCAGGGCTCATAGTTCTCTTAATATGCCTTGTTAAAAGCAGAAATAAGCATTTCAGAGAGTTTGCTGACAGGCTGTAAAAAACATACAATACACTTATAATAAAGCATTAATAAGGAGGCTAAGATGAAAAATAAAAAATTATGTAAAAAAGCAGTATCAATAATTTTGATGATTGTTTTACTTATCGCGTTAGCTTTTCCCATATATGGAGCATCCAAAGGATATAGCAGTAAAGAAAATGAAATAAATAAACTAATTGATAAAATAAACAGTGAAATGCCAAGGCTTCTAAAAGCCCATAATGTTCAAGGCGCATCAATAACAGTAATACAAAATGGACAAGCAGCTTGGAGCCAAGGCTTTGGGTATGCGGACAAAGGTAAGCAAATAAAAGCTACAGAAGATACCATATTTCAGGTTGCTTCGATTTCAAAGGCTGTTACGGCTGTAGGAATAATGAAGCTGGTAGAGGAAGGAAAGCTTGAGCTTGATGCACCTGTTGAAAAGTATCTTACAAGATGGAATTTATCTGATACAAGCTTTAATAAAGAGAATATTACAGTAAAAAGTCTTTTAAGTCATACTGCTGGTTTATCTGTACATGGATATGCAGGATATTCCCCTGATAAGAAGACTGTTGACATTGTTGATTCACTGAATGGTAAGCTTGCTAAAGCCTACAAGCCGGAGGTTATTGCAGAGCCGGGAACAAGCTTTATGTACTCCGGTGCAGGCTTTTCAATACTTCAGTTATTGGTAGAGGAAGTAACCGGGCTGCCTTTCCATGAGTATATGCAGCAAGAAGTATTTTCAAAGCTAGGTATGGATAATAGCTTCTTTGAATATAGCGATGAGATGAAAGGTAAACTTTCCAAAGCTTACGGGGTATTTGGTCAAGAAATGCCAAGCTATGTTTTTGCTGAGAAAGCGGCGGCTGGATTACTTACTACCTCCAGTGATTTGGCAAAGCTTTGCTCGAGCTTAACAGATAACAGCATTAATCGATTATTAAAAAGAGAAACCATGGATAAAATGTTGACAAAAACTATACTAAAGAATGGCTCTGAAAGTATGTATGGACTTGGCTTCTGGATTCTTACAATGAGGGATGGCAGTAAGGCTGCATTTCATGGCGGAGACAATAGAGGATGGCGTTCAGAAATGGTATTCTCACCCCAAACAGGAGATGGTATTGTAATTTTGACAAACAGTTATATGGGCGGTCATTTCATAGATGAGGTATCAAGTATTTGGGGAGAATACAGATTTGGAAGCAGACCACCATATTATATTGAGGATAAAAATTTTGAAAGACTGATAGTAATACTATCATCTAGCGCATTTGTTCTTTTGCTACTATACTCATTAAAAGTCCTATTGGACTATAAAAAAGGAAAGAGACAGTTTTTATTTGCGAAAAATTATAAAAAACGTGTTTTTGCGATAGTTAAGATATCCGTGCTAATAATTGCATTGACAGCATGGTGGTTTATATTATTTGCTCCATGGTATGATGGCGGCTGGGTACCAGTGGCGTTTTTACCTCTTGGTTTTATGTTTTTAACTAAGATGGTAACAGGATGCATCTTACTACTGATGTTTATTACATTTTTGCCAAGACTAAAAAAGCCAAAAAATAACAGTATGGGTATTGAAAAGGCACAATAAAATTCAAAAATGCTATAAAAAATAAAGAAGTCAAGGATAGATTATCTGACTTCTTTATTTTTTTAATTTT
>CALGKJ010000158.1 GCA_937930535.1 uncultured Clostridia bacterium | reverse complement strand
ATAAATAAATAATAATAATATAATAATAATTATATAGATTATTACCCAAAATAGTTATATAATGGATTTTTAATAACTAGCAATTAATTTGGAGGGGATTCGTGTGAACAAAGTAAATATCAATCTACAAGACGTGTTTTTGAATCAGGTAAGAAAGGAGCATACTCCTATTACTATATATTTAGTAAATGGATTTCAGCTTAAAGGCTTGGTAAAGGGCTTTGACAACTACACAATAGTACTTGACAATGAAGGCAAGCAGCAGCTTGTATACAAGCATGCAGTTTCAACCATAATGCCTATTAAGCCTATAAATTTCCCTTTTACTGATAACAACAGAACAAACAACAATCAGGATAGATAAACGATTGTGGAAGCTGTTTAGTGCGAGAGTGCTAAATGGCTTTTTTATTTTTAACAAAATATGTACAGGTGTAATTCAATATGATAAAATAGAACGATAAATATTTATGATATGGGGTGTCCTTATGCATTATAAAACTACGGAATATTTGATGAACAAGCATAATGTAAGCAAGAAGATTATTGAGCTTTGTGTATCCACTGAGGAAGAGGTACAGAGCCAGTTTAATAAAATAGATGAAATAAGAGAATATAATCAGTATAAGGTACTTGGCAGCATGCAGAATAACAGGCTTAGCGATACTCATTTCAATTATTCTACAGGCTATGGCTATGGTGATATAGGCAGGGAAACTATAGACAAGGTATATGCAGAGGTTTTTGGTGCGGAGGATGCATTGGTAAGACCACATATTGTGTCCGGCACTCATGCATTAGCTCTATGCCTTTACGGAATACTAAGACCTGGCGATGAAATGCTTGCCGTAACTGGTAAGCCCTATGATACGCTGGATAATATAATAGGGATAAATAAGACCTTGCCCGGATGTCTTAAAGAAATGAACGTTACATATAGTCAGGTTAATCTTACGGAGGAGGGCAAAATAAATTATAACGAGATAACTAAAAAAATTAACAGCAATACAAAGCTGGCACTTATACAGCGGTCTACAGGCTATGACTGGAGACCATCCTTGTCAATGGAGGATATCGAGTATACCATTAAATTTATAAAGATAATAAATCCAAACATAGTATGCATGGTTGACAACTGCTATGGAGAATTTATTGATTTTAAAGAACCTACCCAGGTGGGAGCTGATATAATTGCAGGATCACTTATAAAAAACCCAGGCGGAGGTATAGCACCTACTGGCGGTTATGTAGCTGGAAAGCAGGAGTATGTTGAGATGGCGGCAGGCAGATTGATAGCACCGGGTATCGGCAAGGAATGCGGTGCTACTCTGGGTGTAAACAGATTGTTTTTCCAAGGCTTGTTTTTAGCTCCGCATGTGGTATCAGAGGCGGTAAAGGGTGCAGTATTCTGCTCAAGGCTTTTCAGTAAGCTAGGATTTGAGGTTAATCCTGAATATACAGCAAGCCGCAGTGATATTATTCAAGCGATTAAATTTAAAAACAGGGAAGCACTAATTGCATTTTGTCAGGGTATCCAAAAAGGATCACCGGTTGACTCCTTTGTCAAGCCAGAGCCTTGGGATATGCCCGGTTATAATGATCAGGTCATTATGGCAGCAGGAGGCTTTGTACAGGGAGCATCTATAGAGCTAAGTGCAGATGCACCCTTGAGACCGCCTTATATTGCTTATTTGCAGGGCGGATTGACCTATGATCATGTAAAAATAGGACTTATATATGCATTGCAAAACCTTGTCAGCAGCGGCTGTATCAGCATTTAGCATATATTTATAAATTAGTAATAGTATATATAGGCTGGTTTTTGTTCGCTACATATATACATTAGCCTATATTATATAAATTTTTTATTATTGAAAACAAGAGGTGTTAAGGTATGAAACCACTGTACAATGTTTTAAAAAATGACTTACTATATGTGATTAAGCCTCAGAAATATAGTAAACCAGAGCTTATAGGACTTTTAAACAAGCATCCCGAGATCAAGTTTGTGTCTCTTGCAGGTGTAGACTTGATAGGAAATACCACAGATGAAAAGATACCCATAGAGCTTTTTTATACTAATATTGACGATTTTCTTAATGGCTCGATACAAACTGACGGCTCCAGTGTTGTTTTGCCTGGGATAGCAACTCTGAATAACGGTAAGGTAGACCTTGTGGCAGATATACAGTGCAACTGGTTTATAGACTATAACTTTGAAAATATTGATCCCGATACCGATAAGCCTATAGGGACTTTAAGGATACCTGCTTTTTTGGTTCATAATAATGTAATGGTTGACTCAAGGTCAATCCTCAAGGGAGCTATTGAAAATTTTCAAAAATCAGTGATGGATATATTAGCTAAGTATCCGCATTTGCTGGAGGAGTACAATGTAAGGCCAGAGGATATAGACAGTATAGCCATGACCTCTGCAACTGAGCTTGAGTTTTGGGTTAAAACACCTAATGATGAGGCTGATGTAGAGGCATTGTCAGCAACTCAGGTATTACAGGAATCCTATTGGAAGAGAACAAAGGGAGTAGTACGAACCTCAATGGAGCAGGCATTGCTGCTTATGGAAAAATATAAATTTAACCCTGAAATGGGTCATAAAGAAGTTGGTGGAATACAAGCAAGACTTGATAACTCTGGAAACCTGACGCATATTATGGAGCAGCTTGAAATCGACTGGAAATATGATGAATCTATGCAGGCGGCGGATAATGACAGATTCGTAAGAACTCTGATCAAAGAGGTATTCAGATTAAACGGTCTTGAGGTTACCTTTCAGGCAAAGCCTATAGATGCAGTTGCAGGAAGCGGCAAGCATACACATATAGGTGTAGCGGCAAAGCTCAAAAATGGTACAG
>CALGKJ010000157.1 GCA_937930535.1 uncultured Clostridia bacterium | reverse complement strand
GTCAAAAGCAAGAAGCGGTAGTTATATTTGATAAGAGAAAATAGTCGATTAAATATTACCTTATTAATATAAAGGGGTTGTGTTTTATGAACAAAGTGCTGGTAGTAAATGATTGCAAGTTTGAAGGCATGATACTTAATGACATGCTTAGTCAAATGGGATACAATGTGCATATGGCAGACGAATATAGTGCTATGAGCCATATTCAAAGTTTTACCCCAGATGTTGTTATGGTAAATTATATTATGAAAGAAACAAGGGGAGACAAGCTTATTCAGATAATAAAGGCAAAGCATCCAGATATAGCATGTATATTGTCATCCAATAAGTCTCTGGATGCCGAGCAGTTAAACTGTAACAGAATAGATGCTTTGATGAAAACACCCATTAATAAGCAGAGCTTGGTTGATACCATAAAGGATGCTTTGGATAAAAGCAAGGAAGTAAAGTCATTTGATATAAAAGGCAGTTCTGGAGAAAGTGCGATTAAATCAAAATTAGTCAGATGGAAACAAAAGGCAGAAGGTGATATTAACAAAATAGCCGCCGAAAAAACTGTTTCACAGAACGTAAATCAAGCTCAGCCAGATTTAAATACAGAGTCTTTTAATAAAAGCGCAATAAAATTCAGCTATTGTCCATATTGCGGAAATGATATGAAAAAGGAGCAAAATAGCTTTATATTTTGCCCCAAGTGTGGAAATAAGCTGTAAAAAGCTTAAAACCTTCAGAAGGTATTAATGTCTGATATCTTTCTTATATTCGTTTATAGTACTTAAAATTTGTTTTTCACTCAGGCTGTTTTCAAATTCTACGGTAATTGTGTTGGATACTGTATCCACTCTTACTGCATGAACGCCGTCAAGTGATTGTACCGCATTGCGCACTAAGGTTATATCACCTGTATCCTTTAAATGGTCAACGGAGTATTTTTTTACATTCACATAAATCACCATCCCTTCAAAATTAGTATGTTTTTTTAGTGATTAATTATTCAATTGACTGGTTATAACAAAATCGATATAATAAAATTATTGAAGAAAGCTTTTGTAAGTTAACTTAAAATTTAATAATAATTTTCATACGGTGCCTCATAATAGATAAGAAGCTCCAGAGCTGAATTTGAGTTTTAGAGTTGTTTATCTATGAGGTTAAAAGGGAAAACGGTTTAAATCCGTTACAGCCCCCGCTACTGTAAATGGGGATGAAATCCACAGTGCCATTGATTTATCGAGAAGGGTGGAGAGTAAGTTGATCCATGAGTCAGGAAACCTGCCTATGAATAATTTTCTACCTTCGGTGGGAGGGGATGGAGTTAATATTGCATAGGATTTTTCCGCTGCCTGATTATTCTCCGGCAGCGTTTTTATTTTTTTGAAATTAAAGCTATTGAATTGGAGGATGAGAAATGAAAACTCTAAGCCAAGTACTGCATAGTATAAAGCCAGCTTACAAAAACAAAATGGAAGAGGCTCAAAAAAGACTGGATGATTTGGCAAAGCCTATAGGAAGCCTTGGCAGGCTTGAAGAAATTGCAGTAAAGCTTGCAGGCATAACAGGAGCTTTAAACAATGACCTGCAAAAAAAATGTACAGTAGTTATGGCGGCAGATAACGGTATATACGAGGAAGGAGTCAGTGCCTGTCCTCAATCTATTACCACCGCTCAGACTATCAATTTTTTAAAGGGACTTACTGGGATAAGCGTTTTGTCAAAGCATGCAGGAGCAGATATAAGGGTAGTAGATATAGGAATCAACAATGATATTGAATATCCGGGACTGATATCAAGGAAAATTAGAAAAGGTACATCCAATATGGCAAAGGGAGCAGCTATGAGCCGTGAGGAAGCGGTTAGGGCATTGGAGACAGGCATAGAAATAGTCGGACAGCTTTATGAGGAGGGCTATAAACTATTAGGTACAGGGGAAATGGGTATATGCAACACAAGCACCAGCAGTGCTGTTGTTATGAGCTTTACAGGCTGTAGTGCGAAAGAAGCTGTGGGAAAAGGTGCGGGGCTGACTGAGGAGGGCTTTGAAAACAAGAAAAGAGTAATATCAAAGGCAATCAGTATTAATAATATTGATACAAACAATCCACACAATAATGATCCTCTGGATGTAGTGTCAAAGGTGGGCGGCTTTGATATAGCCGGCTTGGCAGGCTGCTTTCTGGGTGCGGCTTACTACAGGCTGCCTATTGTTATTGACGGATTTATCTCATCGGCGGCTGCACTTTTAGCTTATAAGCTTAATCCTCTGGTAACGGATTTTATGATACCCTCCCACTGCTCGGAGGAGGCTGGCTATAAGCTTGCCATAAAAGAGCTTGGCTTGGAGCCTGTATTAAATCTTAATATGAGACTGGGAGAGGGAACAGGCTGTCCCTTGATGTTCAACATAATAGAAGCCGCTCAGGCAGTAATAAGCAATATGGCTACCTTTGATGAAGCCTCTATTGTTAACGATTTTTTAATAGATATAAGGAAGTGATTAAATGGGAAAAGCCATATTAGTAACGGGAGGAGCAAGAAGCGGAAAAAGCAGCTTTGCAGAGAAGCTTGCTGCGGATCTAAAGGGTGAGATACTTTATATAGCAACAGCCGTTGCCTTTGATGATGAAATGAAGGATAGAATAAAAAAGCATCAAGAAGCAAGACCAGAGGAATGGGATACATATGAGGGATATAAGGATTTGGACAAGGTAGTAACTGAAAAGGGAAGCATGTATAAGGGCATATTACTAGATTGTATTACAGTAATGATAACAAATCTCTTAATGGACTCTGACAGCGTAGATTTTGAAAATATAAGTACTTTAGAGCTGGACGAACTTGAAAAGTATGTCAAAACCCAGTTTCAACAGCTTATGAAAACTATCAGCAATACAGAGGCTGTAGTTATTATGGTTACAAATGAGCTTGGAAGCAGTATAGTGCCCGAAAACAAGCTGGCAAGATTTTTTAGAGACGCAGCCGGCAGAATAAATCAATATGTGGCTTCATGCTGTGATGAGGTTTACTTAACAGTTTGCGGTATACCCATGAAAATAAAATAGATTGAGATAAGCGTATGAAAAATTTTATTTTAACCCTTCAATTTTTAACCAGAATACCAATTAACATTAATATTAAGGCGGATGAAAAAGATTTTGCAAAGGGAATTATTTATTTTCCAATAATAGGTTTGATAATAGGTGTCTTTAACCTAGGCATATATTTGCTAGCAAGAAGTGCGTTTGGGGGGATGTTTCCAATAATATGCTGTATTCTGTCCAATGTAATGATTACAGGTGCTTTACATGTTGACGGACTTGCTGACACCTGTGATGGGATTTTTTCCTCCAGAACAAAGGACAAAATGCTGGAAATAATGAAGGACAGCAGGATCGGCACAAATGGCACTATTGCTATAGTTTTTGATTTTGCTGTACGTATGTCGCTTTTTTCTAATGCCGCTCCTAATGTACTATACTACGGAATTTTGCTTTCTCCAATTGCATCAAGAACCATACTTGTTGTGCTTATGCAGATATCAAAATATGCAAGAGCAAATGGCATGGGAGGACTATTTATCGGAAAACAGTCCATTAATAGAACCATTGCCGCATTTATTATATGTACTGCTATTTTATTCTTATTCTTAAGCTGGATAGGGATGGCCCTGCTATTCGCCTGTGTAGGAATATCACTGCTATACAGATATTACATATATTCCAAAATCGGCGGTATGACAGGGGACACAGTAGGCGCAGCTAACGAGCTTATAGAAATATGCTTTATTGCTCTGGTTGTGCTGTTAAGGAGGTTTGGCTTTATATGCTTCAGCTTTTTCTTGTAAGGCATAGTGAGACTGAGATGAATGAAAAAGGACTGTATTACGGCTGGACAGACTGCGGTCTTACCGAAAATGGCATAAAACAGGCGAAGAAGCTTAGGAAAGCTTTAAGACATGAAAAATTCGATTGTGTTATATCCAGTACATTATCAAGAGCAATTCATACTGCTGAGATTATCAGCGGACTAAACACTGTTGACATAGTTACTGAACCAAGACTTAGAGAGCTGAACTTTGGAGAATGGGAAGGTATGCATTATGAGCAAATAATGCAAAAAGACAAAGAACATTGGGAAAAGTGGTGTGCTGAATGGATGACAACAGCTCCCCCCTCGGGAGAGTGCTTTAACGACTTGCATCAAAGAGTGTCCGGCTTTATGGATGAACTACTAGGAAAATACAAGTCAGGCAGAATACTAATAGTAGCACATCAGGGCTGCTTAAGAATAATAGCAAGCAAGCTGATAAAACTACAGCTTGAAAACTGCTGGAGCTTTGTATTTGAGCATGGAGCTTATAGTATTTTGGAGATAAATGATAGCCACTGTGTTTTAAAAAAGTTAAATACCAAATAATATCATATGCAAATAGCTTTTATATAGAAAGATACATAACAATGAAATGTTAAAGGAAGTGATAGATTGAAAAAAGCTTTAAAATCAAAGGCTTTAATGATACAGGGAACTGCATCCTCGGTAGGTAAAAGCATTTTATGCACTGCCTTGTGCAGAATATTTTCTCAGGATGGCTATAATGTAAATCCTTTTAAATCACAAAATATGTCCCTGAACTCATACATAACACCTGAAGGACATGAAATGGGCAGAGCACAGGTAATGCAGGCAGAAGCGGCAGGGAAAATCCCAAATGTAAAAATGAACCCTATACTTCTGAAACCTACCTCGGATAGAAAATCACAGGTTATCATAAATGGAAAAGTATATGCCAACATGGATGCAGTAGAGTACTTTGCTTTTAAACCACAGCTTAAAACTGATATAAAGAAAACCTACGACGAGCTGGAGACAGAAAGTGATTTAGTAATTATCGAAGGAGCTGGAAGCCCTGCTGAAATAAATCTTAAGAAAAATGACTTTGTCAATATGGGTATGGCGAAGCTTGCCAAGTCTCCAGTAATACTTGTAGGAGATATAGACAGAGGCGGTGTATTTGCTTCCTTGGCAGGAACAATGCTGCTTTTAGATGAGGATGAGCGAAAGCTGGTAAAGGGAGTTATTATAAATAAGTTCAGAGGAAGCTTGGAAATACTTGAGCCGGGACTAAAAATGCTGGAGGAGATAATTAAGATTCCAGTGCTGGGGGTTGTACCTTTCTTTAAGCTTAACATAGAGGACGAGGATAGTGCTTCATATTGGATGAACAAGAAAAGTGATGCAAAGGACAGCATTGATATTGCAGTTATCCGTCTGCCCTATATGTCAAACTTCACAGATTTCAACAGCTTATTGCAATACTCTGATGTAGGAGTAAGATTTGTAGAGCTGGGAGAGACACTAGGTCAGCCGGACATAATAATACTGCCCGGTACTAAAAGTACCATAAGCGATATGAAAAATCTAAGAGATAGCACAATGGCAGAAAAAATAATCAAGTGCCATCAAAATGGAAGCTATGTATTTGGAATATGCGGCGGTTTTCAAATGCTTGGGCAGAGGATATATGATCCTATGAAGGTTGAAACCAGCTTTGATGAAATTGAGGGCTTGGGACTTATTAATACAGAGACTCAGTTTATGAGTGAAAAAACAACGGTACTTTCAGAGGGCATTGACAGGATTTTTAAGTGCCATGTGAGGGGCTACGAAATACATATGGGTGAAACAAGCTTTCTTGGAAATGTGAGTCCATTTATTGATATAAATACCACAGAAGCATCAAAAAATATCTTGGATGGAGCAGTAAATGATGATCTGACAGTATTTGGAACCTATCTCCATGGCATATTTGACAGTGCCAGCTTTACAAGAAGCTTTTTAAATATGGTCAGGAGAAAAAAAGGCTTGGAGGAGCGACCCTATGAGGAGCAAAACTACTGGGTGTTTAAAGAGTCTCAATATGATCAGCTTGCGGATATAGTGAGACAAAGCCTTGATATGGATAAAATATACAGCATTTTATCAGAGGAAATTGTAGAGGTAAGCTGTGATGCTTGATGTTTATATAGCCTTTTTGATAGATACCATAGCAGGAGACCCTTATTGGTTTCCCCATCCTGTAAGACTAATAGGGAAATATATATCGGCCTTTGAACACTTAACAAGAAAAATAGTCTCATCGCCAAGAACACTTAAAATATTTGGAATACTGCTAACACTTACCACGGTACTGTTAAGCTATTTTACTGTACACTATGCTGTAATACTTTTTAAAACAATCAACATCTGGCTGTATCATTTTTTTAATATCTTTATACTCTATACCTGCCTTGCGGCAAAATGTCTGGCTTATGAGGCTCTTAAAATATACAAGGTGCTGAAAACAGGAGATATACAAAAATCACGAAAAATGCTTTCCTATATTGTTAGCAGAGATACACAGGAGCTGGACGAAAGCCAAATAACAAGAGCCACTGTAGAAACTGTTGCAGAAAACACCTCTGATGGGGTAATAGCCCCTTTGTTTTATATGATACTAGGCGGTGCGCCTCTGGCATTGGCTTATAAAGCCATAAATACCCTGGACTCAATGGTAGGCTATAAAAACGAAAAATACGAAAGCTTTGGCTGGGCATCAGCAAGGCTTGATGATATTACTAACTTTATACCAGCAAGGCTGACTGCAATATCCATGATTGCTTCTGCGGTTTTTTTAGGCATGGACTATAAAAAAAGCTGGAAAATCTTTAAGAGAGATAATCAGAATCATAAAAGCCCCAACAGCGGCTGTCCAGAAGCAGCGGCGGCAGGAGCTTTAGGAATACAGCTTGGGGGTACAAATATGTACTTTGGCAAGCCTGTAGAAAAGCCGACTATAGGGGATAACGAAAGACTTCTTGATAAGGAGGATATTATAGGCACTATTAAGCTTATGTATGGTGCATCTGTAATTGTAATCCTGACTTTTACACTAATATATTTTTTATGGGAGAAGCTAATATGAATTTTCACGGCGGCAATATATATGGTCTTAATAAGAAGATTTTAGATTTCAGTTCCAATATTAACCCCTTAGGAGTGCCAGAGAGCTTCAAAAAGGCTTTAATTGAGCGTGTAACTGATTTTACCAGATATCCTGATATTGAGTATAAGGAGCTGAAAAAGTCCATAGCGGAGTATTTGGGGATAAACAGTCCTGAATTGATTATTCCCGGCAACGGAGCGGTAGAAATAATATACAAATATATGGCATGCATGCAAAGGCTGGGTTTTAAACGTATTGTATGTGCTGCACCGACCTTTTCAGAGTATTCCAGAGCGGCAAAAAGCTGCGGCATGGAGGTAGTCAGCATAGATATCTTTATAAATAACTATAAGGGTATTGATATTTGCAGACTTTTGGATATAGCAGACGACACTACTGTGATAGTGCTGTGCAATCCCAATAATCCTACTGGTACACTGATTACTAAGTATGATATAGAACACCTGCTGAAAGGATTAAATGCGAAAAACAGCAGGCTGCTGATAGACGAAGCCTTTATTGAATTTACTCAGGGATATCCAAATACAAGTACAGTTGACTTATTAGAAAAATACACAAACCTTACTATAGTAAGGGCGGTAACCAAATTTTTCGGTATGCCCGGTATTAGGCTGGGCTACGGAATCACCTGTGATAAACATCTGGCAGAAGGTATACGAGAGCTATTGGAGCCTTGGAATATCAATACAGCAGCCATAATCGCAGCAAGCACTGTTTTTAAGGACAAGGACTATATAAAAGCCTCAAAGGTATGGCTGGAAGCTGAACGAAGCTACCTATACCAAAGCCTAAGTGAAATAGCTGCTATTGAAGTATATGAGTCACAAGCAAATTTTCATCTTGCAAGGCTTAAGCTGAGAAATTTTGATTCATACAAATTAAGGGATAAACTCATTGAAATGGAAATACTTATAAGAACCCCTGACGGCTTTAAGAAAATAGATGCATCTTATTTCAGACTGGTAGTAAAGGACAGAGAAAGCAATAACAAGCTTATTGCTGCACTAAAGAAGGTGACTGAACAAAAGCAATAGGCGGCATCAGCTTGAAATAAAAAAAAGAGCCTTTATAACAATAAATATTGTCTATAAAACATAGATGATAAAAAGCACATGTTCTCATGTGTTTTTTTAATTATGTTACACATTACCCTGATTAGTATTACTTTATGAATAAATTGTGAAATTTATCTGATAAATTTAGTAATTGATTCTAAAAAGTATAGCATAAATATATATTGTGATATATAATATATTGTGTACAAAATACTTTGTACACAAGAAAATCAGGGGGTGGCATTTTTGCAATTAGAAAATTTAGGAGCTAAGACTTATAAAAACCTTGCAATCAGCAAATTAGTTGAACACGCGCTTATAAACGAAGGAGCTTTTTTGACAGATACAGGGGCTCTTAGTGTTAATACGGGTAAATATACGGGTAGATCTCCTCATGATAGATATATTGTTGATAGTTCTTCGGTTACAGAGCATATTAACTGGGGAAAGGTTAACGTTTCCATAGATATTGAAAGATTTAACAATCTATATAATAAAGTTGTGGACTACCTAGATGATAAAACTACATATGTGTTTGATGGCTTTGTAGGTGCAGATAAAAACTATAGAATGCCCATCAGGGTTATTAATGAATTTGCATTTCAAAATCTTTTTGCGCAGCAGTTGTTTATTAAGCCTAAAAAAGAAGAACTTGAGGGCTTTGAACCTGAATTTACAGTTATAGTTGCCCCTGGCTGTCAGGCAGAGGCTGAAAATGACGGAACAAATTCAGAAGCATTTATAGTACTGAATTTTGAAAAAAGAATAGTAGTAATAGGCGGTTCAAAATATTGCGGTGAAATCAAAAAATCAATTTTTACAGTAATGAACTATATACTGCCTTTTAAGGGCGTAATGCCTATGCACTGTTCAGCCAATGTAGGTGAGAAAGGTGATGTAGCTTTATTTTTCGGACTATCAGGAACAGGAAAAACCACATTATCTGCTGATAATGGAAGAAAGCTTATTGGCGACGACGAGCATGGCTGGACAGAAAGCGGTGTTTTTAATTTTGAAGGCGGCTGCTATGCAAAGTGTATAAGACTATCAAAGGAAAATGAACCTCAAATATGGAATGCAATAAGATTTGGTACAGTTGTGGAAAATGTTCTTTGTGACACAGAAACAGGAACACCAAACTATGATAGTGACTGTTATACAGAAAACACACGTGCTGGTTATCCTGTAGTATATATAGATAATGCAGTGGAGGAAGGTGTCGGCGGACATCCGTCTACAATTATATTCCTGACCGCTGATGCAACAGGGGTGCTGCCTCCTATATCCAGATTGACAAAGGAACAGGCAATGTATCACTTTATGTCAGGCTACACAAGCAAGCTGGCAGGAACAGAAAGAGGTGTAGTTGCACCTACAGCAACCTTTTCAACCTGCTTTGGAGCACCCTTTATGCCCCTAAGACCACAGGTATATGCTGAGCTTCTAGGCAAAAAGATAGACCAGCATAAAGCAAGAGTATTTCTAGTAAATACAGGCTGGAGCGGCGGACCCTACGGAACAGGAAAAAGGATGAAGCTTACATACACGAGAGCTATGGTTAACGCAGCAATTAATGGTGATTTGGATATGATTGAATATGAAGATGATCCAATTTTTAAGGTAGCAATTCCTAAAGAATGTCCCGGCGTTCCCACAGAGGTATTAAACCCAAGAAATATATGGGAAAATAAAGAGGATTTTGATCTTATGGTACATAAGTTAGCCAAGGACTTTATAGAGAACTTCACAAAATTTGATAGTGTACCAGAAGCAATTGTTAATGCAGGTCCACAAATTTAAATAAAAAATAGAACCGTTCTT
>CALGKJ010000156.1 GCA_937930535.1 uncultured Clostridia bacterium | reverse complement strand
ATACTTTTCGTTAAGAGTTGCTAATCTATTTGTGAGAAACAACTGGATATATTTAATTTTGATGTTGTTTCTCTTTATAGATAACCAACTCTAAAACTCAAAATACTTTTCGTTAAGGGTTGCTAATCTATTTGTGAGAAACAACTGGTTAAACTTAATTTTGTAGTTGTTTCTCTTTATATTATACAAGGTATTTGTAATAAATAAAACACCTCTGTTATATAGAGGTGTTTTATATTATTTGTTACACTTTTTCTACAATATATTTTTACATATATTCAGGAGTCTCAATGCATATCAGCTTGAGTCCTGTTTTAATAACGTTGCATACTGCCTGAGTCAGGTGAAGCCTTGCGTTTTTAATGCTTTCCTCTGCATTTAATATAGGATGATTTATATAAAACTTGTTATATGCCTTAGCAATTTCGGTTATATGACGAGTTACTACAAAGGGTTCATACCTTTCTGCCGCTTCCTTTACAGAATCCCCAAATGCTCCTAGGAGCTTTATCAGGTTAAACTCATCGTCTGAGGTTAATACGCTGTAATCTGCTGTTTCTGGAAGCTGTCCAGCTCTGCGCAGTATGCTTTTTCCTCTTACGTATGTGTATTGAACGTATGGACCTGAATCACCGTCAAAGTTGATTGTATCCTCCCATGAGAATACTATGTCTCTGTCTCTGTTGTTTTTGAGGAAGGTGTATATTACAGCACCAATACCTACTTTTTTGGCTGCGTCCTCTTTATCCTTCAAATCTGGATTCTTCTGCTCTATAAGTGCCATTGTCCGTTGGACTGCTTCGTCAAGCACCTCTTCGAGCAGTACTACGTCACCTTTACGTGTTGACAGCTTTCTATCTGGGAATTTTACCAGACCAAAGCCTATATGAACGCAATCCTTTGCCCACTCAAAGCCCATAAGCTTAAGCACATGGAACAATTGGCTGAAATGCAGAGACTGAGTAGTTCCTACTACATATATGTTTTTATGGAAGTCATATGTCCTTTTGCGATATAATGCAGCAGCAAGGTCTCTTGTAACATATATTGTTGTACCATCTGATTTTATAACAAGACATGGAGGAAGATTGAATTCGCTTAAATCTACAATCCTTGCTCCATTGCTTTCAACAAGCAGCTTTTTATCCTCCAGCATATCTATAATCTCGCCCATTTTGTCTGTATAGAAGCTTTCTCCTGCGTAGGAGTCAAATTCTATATGAAGCTTTTTATAGGTTTGTTCAAATTCCTTTATGCTTAAGGCTCTGAAACGCTCCCATAAAGCTATAGCTTCCTTGTCTCCGTCTTCTAATTGTTTAAAGTATGCTCGTGCTTCATTTTCCAGCTCTGGATTATTTTCCGCTTCCTCGTGGAATTTTACATATATTCTTAAAAGCTCGTTTATTGGCTCTTTTTCTAGGGCTTCGTGGTCTACCCAGCGTTTGTATGCTGATATCAGTTTTCCGAATTGTGTTCCATAGTCTCCAAGGTGGTTTATCCTTTCGACCTTAAAACCAAGATGCCTGAATATCTTTTCCATAGAACCGCCGATTATTGTACTGCTCATATGTCCTATATGGAATGGCTTTGCTACATTTGGTGATGAAAAGTCTATAGTAATCGTCTTTCCTTCTCCCATTGAGTTATAGCCGTATTTTTCACCTTGTTCAAGAACTCTTTTGATTGTGTCTCCAATAAATACATTTTTGTTAAGGAAGAAGTTTAGATATCCCCCTGCTGCTTCTGCCTTTTCAATGATAGCATGTGTCTGCACCTTTGCTGCCAGTTCAGCGGCAATCATGTTAGGTGCTTTTCTCATTACCTTGGCTAACTGGAAGCAAGGAAAGGCATAGTCTCCCATATTCGCATGAGGCGGGACTTCCATAAGCTCCATAACTTTTTCAACTTCCATATCTACTAGACTGCTGATTATTCCTGCTACTTCTTTTTTAAAATCCATAAGTATCCCTCCATCTTATTATGTATTATAAGTATTCCAACAACTCCAAATAAAAAAACTCCAATCTCAAAAAGAGACGGAGTTCCGCGGTACCACTCTAATTAACCGATGTATAAACCTTGACATCGATTCACTCAAAGCCCTTATCGCAGGCTGACGGCTGATTTACTTAGTCAAATAAGCAGTACTTGACATTTGATCAGCTTCTCCCCGGCTCTTTTCTTATCCATATAACTATCAGGCTTCCACCTAACCCTGACTCTCTAAAAGCTAGTGAAGGATAATACTTTTCCGGTTCCTTGAATTTTCATATATACATTATAGTATATTGTATTCAATATTATAATATTAGTCAATAGATATGTGGAAATTTGTTATTTTTCGCAAATAAAAAAACCATCTCGAAAACCGGAAGATGGAAGATGGCGGTTTTTTTGCTTCGAGATGGTTGATAGTCTAATTAAATTTTACTTTATACAAGCAGCTCCTCTAGTTAGGGCTTCCTTGTTTAGTGGAATAACTTCGGCTTTTTTGCCGCTGAATATTTCGGAGACAACCTCCATTATTGTGTCCTGCTTTGCAGCTCCTGAGGCTTCAAGGTATGCTCCCAGCATAACCATATTGGCGATTTTGCCTGTGCCTATTTCGTTCGCTATTTCATTTGCAGGTACATAGTAAACCTTTATGTCTTCTCTTGTTGCTTTTTTGTCTATTAGTGAGCTGTTTATTATTAAAGTCCCACCCGGAATAACGTCCTTTTCAAACTTGTCAAGGGATGGTCTGTTAAGCACTAATGCCGCTGATGCTTCTGTAACTATTGGTGCTCCTACTGGCTCTTCTGATACTATTACATTGCAGTTTGCAGTACCGCCGCGCATTTCTGGACCATAGGATGGCAGCCATGATACGTTTTTGCCCTCACGTAAAGCTGCTTCTGCCAATATTTTACCCATAGCCATAACGCCTTGTCCGCCGAAACCTGCCATTATTATTTCATGTGTCATAACTACACCTCCTCTGGGGTTCTAAAGTTGCCTAGTGGGAAATATGGCATCATATTTTCCTGCAACCATTTTAGTGATTCAACAGGGGTTTTTCCCCAGTTTGTTGGGCAAGTGGAAAGTACCTCCACCAATGTAAAGCCTTTGCCTTCCATTTGTAATTGGAAAGCCTTCTTTATTGCCTTCTTTGCCTGATTAATATGTTTAACGTCATGTACGGATACTCTTTCAACAAATACAGCCTTTGGTATTGTCGCAAGCATTTCAGATACCTTCAGCGGTAAGCCTGCGTGGTTTTCGTCTCTTCCAAGGGGTGCTGTAGTTGCCTTTTGACCTATCAGAGTAGTAGGAGCCATTTGTCCCCCTGTCATGCCGTAGATTGCATTATTTACAAATATTGTAGTGAATTTTTCGCCTCTCATTGCTGCATGAACTATTTCTGCACAGCCTATTGAAGCAAGGTCTCCGTCTCCTTGATATGTGAAAACTGCATTGTCAGGATGAACTCTCTTGATGCCGGTTGCAACTGCTGGTGCTCTTCCGTGAGCTGCTTCGTGCATATCGCAGTTGAAATAGTCATATGCAAATACTGAACATCCTACTGGAGCTACACCAATAGCGTTGTCTGTAAGATTAAGCTCTTCCAGCACCTCTGCTACAAGCCTGTGGATTATACCATGGGTACATCCCGGGCAGTAGTGAAAGGTTTTATCTGTTAAAGCTTTTGTTTTTTCAAAAATAACAGCCATTATTTTACACCCCCTAGGATTTTCTTTACCTGCTCAACTATTGCTGCCGGAGTTGGAACCATACCGCCTGTTCTTCCATAGAAGTGTACTGGCTTTTTGCCGCTTGCAGCAATTTTTACATCATCTACCATTTGTCCCATGCTCATTTCTACTGTTAAGAATGCTTTCACATTTGCCTTTTCTGCTGCCGCTTCAATGCTTGCATAAGGGAAAGGCCAAAGTGTAATAGGCCTTATAAGTCCAGCCTTGATGCCTTCCTTTTCCAGTGTGTTTATTGCATTTTTTACTATTCTTGCTGTTGTTCCGTATGCCACGAATACTATTTCAGCACCTTCAAGCTTATATTCTTCTACTCTCATTTCGTTTTTTGTGATTTCATCATATTTAGCAAAAAGCTTATTATTGTGCTTTTCACATTCTGCTGGGTCTATGAAAAGTGAATTGATAACATTTGCTTTTCTCTTTCCCTTTGTGCCTGTTGTTGCCCATTCCTTATCTGGAAGCTGTCTTTTTGCAACCTCTCTGAACTCTACAGGCTCCATCATCTGCCCTATCATACCATCACCCATTATCATAACAGGCATTCTGTATTGATCTGCTATATCAAATGCCTCCTGTGTAAGGTCAACTGCTTCCTGTACTGAGCTTGGAGCAAGTACCACCAGTCTGTAGTCTCCATGTCCGCCGCCCTTGCATGCCTGATAGTAGTCAGATTGTGCCGGCTGGATACCGCCAAGTCCTGGGCCGCCTCTTACTATGTTTACTATAACGCATGGAAGCTCTGCTCCAGCTATATAGGATATACCTTCCTGCTTCAAGCTTATTCCAGGGCTTGAGGATGATGTCATTACTCTAGCTCCTGAGCCTGCTGCTCCATACACCATATTTATCGCTGCTACCTCTGATTCAGCCTGCAAAAAGCAGCCTCCCTCCTGAGGCATTCTAAGTGACATATATTCTGGTATTTCATTTTGTGGTGTAATAGGATAACCAAAGAAGAACCTGCAGCCTGATTTTATAGCTGCTTCTGCTATAGCTTCATTACCCTTCCATAATTCTTTAGCCATTAATTTCAAACCTCCCGTTTATATATAATAGATTACTTTTCTCTCTCTACTTTTATAACAACATCAGGACATATCTTGGCACAGGATGCACAGCCTGAACATTTATCCATATCCTTTACTGTTGCAGGATGATAGCCCTTTATGTTTATTCTTTCTTTGTTCATAACTACCAAATTAAAGGGACATACTGTAGTACAAAGCTCGCAGCCCTTACATCTGTTTTCATCAAATATTACCTTTCCAGCCATTGTTTAACCTCCTAAAATTCGTTTTTTCGATTACACCGTTATATTAATACTGAAGTTTGCGAAGCAAACTTCCAAAGCTTGACTTTGTCAAGCTTCGTCTTCCCAAGGTCGCTTCATATAAATGTCTATGGGGAATACTTCACCTTCCATTTCTTTCGGCAGCATGTCGGCAAAGCGTTTTTCCACAACAATATACTTCACTGGTATGCCAAGCTCCTTTGCCGCCTTCTCGCATAGCTCCTGACCTCTTATTATGTCATCAATAGTTGTTTCTCCACATAGATGCGTATTGTTAACAAGGGCAGTTACTTTTTGTCTTGAACCTTCTTCTATTGATTTAAGGTATTTTACTGCTCCTTCAACATCCTTTGTCTGCCTTCTGTTTGCATTTAGTACAAAAAGCATGTCGTAGGGTTCATTATCAAGATATTCGTGATATCGCCCTAAGGCTGTTGCTCCTACTTTATCTCCTCCTACATCAAATACCGCCTGATAGGATTTATCATGGAAAACCGTATAAACCTCAGGGGATAATGCCGGTAAATCTCCTGCCAAGCCTTTTATTGATGAGGATATTACTCTTATACCCTTTTCATTAAAGACAGGCTCCAGCTCTCTGGATCTAAAGTATGGATTTACTATATCAAGGTCTACTATGGCTGTCTTAACGCCCTTGTCAGCAAGACCCAGTGTATAGTTTACTGCAAATTCAGTCTTGCCGCTTCCATAGTGACCGGTTATAATCCTTATTCTTTTTTCATTAAACATAAAACCATCCTTATCCAATATCAGCACTTTACTATCAAATACAAGTACTGACGTCATAGTTTTGTTATCTCTATTTTCAGTTCCACAAAACTATATTCTATGCGTATATTCTTGCTTCTTCTTCTTTTCTTAGTACCCTTAGTCCGCCCTCAGCAAGAGCTATCATTTCATCCTCACCGGGGTATACTCTTACCTCTGTAATAAATTCAACCATCTCTGCGATCATATCGGTAAACATCTTGTTGTATGCCAAGCCCCCTGTTAAGCATATGGCATCTACCTTTCCTTCCAGAACTGCTGCACAAGCCCCGATTTCCTTACCGATCTGATATGCCATAGCTTTATATATAAGCTCTGCATTCTTGTCTCCCTCTGCTATCATCTTCTGAACATCTCTGCCGTCATTTGTTCCAAGGTAGGCAACCAAGCCGCCTTTTCCTACAACCTTCTTTTTCATTTCTTCTAATGTATATTTCCCTGAATAACAAAGCTTTATAAGGCTTCCAACAGGTAGTCCCCCTGTTCTTTCAGGAGAAAAAGGACCTTCTCCGTCCAGTGCGTTATTTACGTCTACTACTCTACCTTTTCTATGTGCACCTACTGATACTCCCCCACCCATATGCGCAACTATAAGATTTACGTCCTCATATGCCTTGCCTATGTCCTTTGCTGCTCTTCTTGCCACAGCCTTTTGATTTAGTGCATGGAATATGCTTATTCTGTCTGCTTCCGGCATACCAGAAATTCTCGCAATGTCATCCATTTCGTCTACAACCACTGGATCTACTATAAAGGCAGATATATTAAGCTGTGATGCTATCTCATTGGCTATTATTGCCCCAAGGTTTGAAGCATGCTGACCCATTGCGGCTATTCTTAAATCCTCCAGCATTCTTTCGTTAACCTGATAAGTGCCGCCCTCCATAGGCTTTAAAAGTCCGCCTCTTCCTACTACTGCACTTAGCTTAGTTATATTTATTCCATTAGTATTTAGTGTATCCAATATTACATTTTTTCTGAATTCATACTGATCAAGTATTGTTTTGTATGGTGCCAGTTCCTCATTTGTATGCCTTAAGGTTTGCTCCATAACAGGCTTTTCATTGTCGAATATGGATATCTTAGTTGAAGTAGAGCCAGGATTTATAATCAGCAATCTAAATATTTCTTGCATTTTGTACCCTCCTTAATATTAGCCTACTGCCTATATCGAATTACTCTCCAACGCCATGGACGTTTTTCGAAGAAAAACTCCCAAAGTGTTTACCTAAACACTCGCCATCAGAACGCCTATAGCTATTGAGTTCAGCTTTGCTTCGTCTGAGTCTGCTCTTGAGGTCAGAACAACAGGGGCTTTTGCTCCAACTATTATTCCGGCATTTTTAGCTTTAGCAAAGAAAACCAAGGATTTGTATAAAACGTTTCCTGCGTCAATGCTTGGAAGCATAAGTATGTCCGCATAGCCTGCTACTGGGTCAGTGATTCCCTTGTGCTTTGAAGCCTCTACTGAAATAGCGTTATCCAGTGCAAATGGTCCTGCTACTACACAGCCTGTCAATTGACCTTCCTTGTTCATTTTAACAAGCTCAGCCGCATCCAAGGTTGCCTGCATCTTTGGATTAACCTTTTCAACTGCGGCAATAACTCCAACATTAGGATTATCATTGCCTAAGGCATTTGCAACCGTTACTGCATTCTCTATTATCTGCTTCTTTTGCTCCAGATTAGGATACATGCTCATTGCTGCATCAGTTACATAGAATAATCTGTCATAGCCGGGTACATCAAACACTGCAACATGTGAAAGCACATTTCCTGTTCTTAAGCCTATTTGTTCATCAAGTACAGCCTTAAGAATTACAGATGTATCAACCAGTCCCTTCATAACCAGATGTGCCTTGCCTGTTGATACCAATTCCACAGCCTTTCTGCATGCTTCTGCTTTTTCCTTTATGTCAACTATTTCAAATTTGGATAATTCTACTCCGCATTGTTCTGCTGATTTTTCGATTTCGTCTTTGTCTCCAACAAGTATTACGTCCGCAATGCCTAAATCCTTTGCACTATTAACAGCACTTAACACGTCAACATCCTGTGCTACTGCCACAGCAATAGTTTTTGGTCCTTTTTCCTTAGCCGCCTTTAAAATTTGATCAAATGCCTTAATCAATTTATTTCACCTCATCCTCATATATTTTTGCTCTTTCTTCTCCGCTTAAAACTCTTTGAGCTCCTTCTGAAAGTGCCAGCATTTCATCCTCTCCGGGATATATCTTAACAGGAGCAATAAACTGCACTCTTCTGCTGATTCTTTCACATAGCAGTTTTGAATACGCTATGCCGCCTGTAAGCACTACAGCATCAACCTTGCCCTTTAGTACTGCCGCCATAGCTCCTATTTCCTTTGCTATCTGGTATGCCATAGCATCAAATATCAAATCAGCATTTTTATCTCCATTTTCTATCATTTTGATTGCATCTCTTGCATCATTGGTTCCAAGATATCCAACAAGTCCTGCTTTGCCTACAGTTTTTTTCTTCATTTCTGCCTGAGTGTAATTGCCCGAATAGCACATTTTTATTATTGCACCGTTAGGCAATCCCCCTGCTCTTTCTGGCGAAAAGGGACCTCCCTCGTTTGCATTGTTTACGTCAATGATTTTACCCTGTTTAAGTGGTGCAATGGATATTCCTCCGCCTAGATGAGCTACTATAAGGTTTACATCCGCCAGTGCTTTTCCCATGTCTCTGGCTGCCCTTCTGCCTACTGCCCTTACATTTAAGGCGTGTACCAGTGATTTTCTTGGTATTTCAGGCATACCTGATATTCTAGCAACATCCTCAAATTCATCCACCGCCACAGGGTCTACAATAAATGCTGGGA
This sequence comes from uncultured Clostridia bacterium, assembly GCA_937930535.1. GTDB lineage: Bacteria > Bacillota > Clostridia > Lutisporales > Lutisporaceae > CALGKJ01. The sequence goes on along the minus strand of CALGKJ010000156.1, from coordinate 30,970 downwards.
TACCCTCAGCATCAGCTATACCCTTTGCAATAATGCCTCCCAGATTTGATGCGTGTTCACCCTGAACACCGATTTTCAAATCTTCTATCATTGTCTTTGTAACCTTATATGTACCGCTTGGCATGGGCTTCAACAGCCCTCCTCTTCCCACCACGGCAGCAAGGCTTTTTTCACTTATATTTATTTCCTTAAGCCATTCTAGTATTATCATCATTCTGTATTGATATTGGTCTGTAATTTTCTCAAATTTGTCAATTTCCTCTGTTGAATGATTCAAATTCTTTTGTATTATGTTGTCCCCATTTCTGAATATTGCTACCTTGGTCGAAGTAGAACCTGGGTTTATAACCAAAAGGTTTTCTCTAACCATTAACTAATCACTCCTTGCCATTATAAAGTTTGTAATACTGGAAATGATATATAGATAGTAGTAGAATTCAGTATTCTAGGTTTTTAGCTTGGTATAATCTAAGTTTTAAGCTAAAACCTTAACGCAACTGTTAAATATAATATGCAAGTTGTATGCCAATTTTATATTTATTTTGATATAAAACTCACCAGCCCCCAAAAAACAATAAAATCAATAATATTAATTATTGATTTTATTAGCAAATGTTAAAGTTAACCAAAATGCTTTATCTAACATTTTAGCCAATACTTGTTTTGCAGTTTTTTGCATGCAATAATTTGCAAAGCCTTAGTATTTTGCAAATTATTGCATGGTATTATATTATGTCTGATACTAACCTTATTTACCTTATTCTATTCCATATTTCTCCATCTTATAGTACAAACTTCTGAGAGAAATATTAAGCAGCTTTGCAGCCTTTGTCTTATTGTTACTGCATTTCTCTAAAACCCGCATTATATATATTTTTTCTGCCTGCTCCACTATTTCCTCTAAACTAAAATCCAGCTTCATTTCTTCAACATTGTCATAAATGACACTATTTTTTTCAATATGCTTTTCAAACTGAGGCAAATGAGTATCCATTATGATTGTCTCATTTATTCTCATATTTATGATCGATCTGCCTATTATGTTTTCAAGCTCTCTAACATTTCCGGGCCAATCATATTCCTTAAGCAGACGTACTGCCTTAGGAGTTATATCTTGTATATTTCTTCCGTACTGCTGATTAAACTTTATTATAAAAAACTTAACCAAGGAGTAAATATCATCTTTTCTAAATCTTAGAGAAGGAATCTTTATAGGAAATACATTTAATCTATAGTATAGATCCTTTCTGAACTTATTATTTCTTATAGCTTCCTCAAGATTCGCATTTGTTGCGGCTATTATTCTGACATTGATACTTATAGGCTTCGTTCCTCCGACTCTCACAAGCTCTCTTTCCTGAAGCACTCTCAAAAGCTTCGCTTGTGTGCTTAGTGGAATTTCTCCTATTTCGTCCAGAAATATTGTTCCTCCGTTTGCTTCCTCAAAAAGCCCCTTTTTTCCGCCTTTTTTGGCTCCTGTAAAAGCCCCCTCATCATAGCCGAACAGCTCGGACTCCAAAAGGGATTCGGATATTGCACTGCAATTTACCCTTACAAATTGGGTATATTTTCTTTCACTGGCATTATGTATAGAGTGCGCAAACAGCTCCTTGCCTGTGCCGCTCTCACCGCACAGCAGTACGGTAGCTGGAGTAGCAGCAGCCTTTCTTGCCTTATCTATAGCTGTTAGCAGAAGCGGATCGCTTCCTACTATATCCTCAAAGATGTATTTTGCTTCCAGCTTTCTTATAATTTCCTTAGCTTGTCTCAGCTCATCTGACAAAGCCTTTATTTCCGATATATCATGTATTACTCCAACACTGCCTCTCATTTCTCCATCTACCATTATGGGAGCGGCGTTTACCAAAACCTCCTTACGGTTAGGTCCCACCTTGATAAAGGCATTTTTTATAGGCTTTTTAGTCTTTATTACCTTCATGTGAATGCTTTCGCCTTCGGCAATATCTACCGTAGCGGGCTTTCCGATTATATCCTTTTCTGATAAACCTGTTATTCTCGTATATGCTGGATTTATCATAACTCCATTGCCCTTGTTGTCTACTACTGATATTGCATCCTGAGTGGCATTAAAAATCGCTTCCAGCATGCTGTGAATTTCATTCAGGTTTGTAATCTCCTCTGCAAGCTCTATAACATCAGTAATATCCCTGAATACAGCAATTGCTCCTATTACCCTGCCATCATCATCCTTTACAGGCATCCTGTTTGTAACAATTTTTATGCCCCCAAGTTTCTGCTGTTGATTAAGCTCTGATTGACCGCTCATAAGTATAAGGGGCAGTCTCGTGTCCTTAACCACATCACCTACATATTTACCAAGTGCATATTCAACGCTTATGTTTGTCAGTCTCTCTGCGGCTTTATTAAAAAGGGTAATGACCCCCTCAAGATTAACGGCTATCATTGCATCATGGGTAGAATTCAGTATTAGTTGTATTTCTCGTTCCACGATATTAACCTCACTTATAAAGCATTTTGTCTTTGCTTGGGTTTAGGATAAGAATTATTTCTGGAAGAAATGATTCTCAACTATAACTTATCCCACTGGCTCAAATTCCTGTATGATTCTCTCCGCCAGCTTTATGCCGTCTACTGCTGCGCTTACTATTCCCCCTGCGTAGCCTGCGCCTTCGCCTATGGGGTAAAGATTAGATATATTTTCACTTTCCATATTTTCTTTCCTTACTATCCTTAATGGTGCTGATGTTCTGGTTTCTACCCCAGTCATTACTGCATCATGATCCGCAAAGCCTTTTATTTTTCTGTCAAAATCCTTTAATGCTGCGGCAAGTGTATTGGTAATATAATCTGGCAGGCACTGTCTCATATCTGTCAGCTTTGTACCGGGCATATAGCTGGGCTTTATTTTTCCGTATTTCTTTGATGCTGTTCCCTTTAAAAAATCCCCTACAAGCTGAGCAGGGGCATAATAGCCTCCTCCACCTGCCTGAAAGGCCTTGATTTCCCAGACCCTTTGAAAATTCATTCCTGCCAAGGGACTTGTACTGCCAAAGTCCTCGGGTGTTACAGAGACTACCATGGCACTGTTGGCATTTGTTCTATCTCTTTTGTATTCACTCATACCGTTTGTAACTACCATGTCCTTTTCAGAGCCTGCCGCCACCACCATACCGCCGGGGCACATGCAGAAGCTGTATGCCGATCTGTTTGTTGCTTCTATCTTGGCAGTAAGCATATAGTCTGCCGCTCCAAGCAAGGGATGTGCAGCAAATTTTCCATATTGGGACTCATTTATCATAGCTTGCAGATGCTCTATTCTTACGCCTATTGAAAAGGGTTTTTGTATCATGCTTATTCCTTTAGTATGCAGCATCTTGTATGTATCTCTGGCACTATGTCCTAGTGCGGCAATTATGATATTTGATTGTATTTCCTCTTTACCATTTACTATTACAGCCTTGGCAGTATCATTTTGTACTATAATGTCAGTTACCTTGGACAAAAACCTAACCTCTCCGCCAAGCTCAATAATCTTTTCTCTCATGTTTTTAACTACAAGCTTTAGTATATCAGTGCCTATATGGGGCTTGTTAAGATACTCTATCTCTTTAGGTGCTCCTGCTTGTATAAATCTGTTGAGTACTATATCACAGCGGTTGTCTTTTATTCTTGTGGTCAGCTTGCCATCCGAAAAGGTTCCTGCTCCGCCTTCGCCAAATTGTATATTGCTTTCCTCATTAAATATTCCCTTTGTAAAAAGCTGATTAATGGCTTTGTCTCTTCCATCCACATCCATTCCTCTTTCAAGTATGAGAGGTTTGTATCCGTTTTCAGCCAAAATTAAGCCGGCAAACAACCCTGCCGGCCCGCTACCTATAATGATAGGTCTGTTATTAATTTTCCTGCTGCCATACTCAAGCTTCTTTTCCTGCATAGGCTCATATACTACAGTATCCTTGTTTGCCGTATGTTTTTCAGAATATTTACTGTCCTCAATATCTACCAACAGTGAATATATAAGAAATATCTCAGCCTTTTTTCTTGCATCTACTGATTTTTTTAATATCTTAAGCTTTTTTATATCACTTTCTTTAAGCTTAAGCTGCTTTGACGCCAAATACCTAAGATACTTAGCTTCATCTAATTCTGTATCTGCCAATGAATACTTTATATTATTCAGCTCTAACCTCATTGGTTTTCTCCTTTGTGTAAATATTATACAACTGCTACTGATTTATGATGGGCATTTCCCTTCTTTTAACCTCTATATCCAGCTTTGTGGGGAATACTTCCAGTATATCTATTTCTAAATTCTTCTCCCACATTATATCCACGGTATTTGTACCTTCATTTGCATTTTTCAGATCCACATACAGCTTGACAGCGTATCTTATATTATCCACCAGACTCTTAGCACCTTTTACCGTTACCTTGACATTCTGACTAAAAGGCTGATATATCAGATTGTCGCTTAAATGCTTAACCTCGATACCGCTGATATCAACAGTTTTTGTTATTATTTCTTCTATGTCAATATTTATTCTTACTTTTTCCTCTTTATTCACCAGCTCAATATCCAAAGGCATTTTAAGCCCTACCTCTTTATCAACACTTTCAGTAATTCCGCTCATATCCAATCTTTCGGTTTTTATATAACTTATCCTGTCTAATACATCTTGTCTGCCTGCGATTAATATCTCCTTGGGATACAAATACATATTTTTTAAAATGCGTCCCGCAGCCAGCTCGCCGGCAACGTCGTATTCAACTGGTACAAGCTTTGTATTTCCAATAGGTACAAATACATTTACCCTGCGAGTATCAACATCTACGTTTGTTACCTCTCCTCCATCCTTACTCAAAAGACGTATTGAGAGATTTTTATTTAGATCAGAGGTTGCACCTGTTATATTAACATCAACCCATACTGACTGAACTCCGCCCACATAGGATGCAGGCCCGGATATAATTATATCAGCAGGGTCTACTAAAGCCTTCATAGCTGCCAAGCCCAGAGACGGCTCACCTATCATATTTACAATGACTGGATGGGTAACACTAACTCTGCGCTCCAAATTTACTTTTATTACGTTAAGTGACGGTTTATATGACTCTACTCCTGCTGGTATGCCATTTATGACAATAGGAATACGGTTTTCACCTTCTACATTTGCAAGGCTCAAATCCGCAAAGGCAGTAATATTGGACTCCTTGATACTATCCAGTATCTTATTTTTAGCCCTTATATCTACACTCAGCTTATAGCCGTCAATGCTGTCCATAATAATCATATTATTTCTTTGAAGATAGTCCTGATTTATAAGCTGCACAGGTATGCTGATGGTTTTTTCTATTACTGGATTTTGCTCAGTTATTACATAAAACCACAAGAGTATCGCAAACACAACGGATAATATTTTTACTGTTGTATCTTTTACCAATGTTTTATTGTTCATTTTTGATACCCCACTTTGCCCAAATAGGCTGTTTGGATTCTTTTATCTTATAATTATTTTTAATGATTTCCTTTAAAGACTTTGTATCCAGATATCTTGAAAGTCTTCCCTCCTTGGCAAAGGATATTACACCTGTCTCCTCAGATACTATTACAGCCATGCTGTCAGATATTTCAGTAACTCCAAGGGCGGCTCTGTGCCTTGTACCAAGCTCCTTGCTGAGATTTTGATTTTGAGTAAGGGGAAGGAAGCATCCGGCGGCAACTATTTTGTTTTTTCGTATTATTAATGCTCCGTCATGCAGGGGAGTATTGGGTATAAAAACATTAACCAATAGCTGGCTTGATACCATTGCATCCAGCCCTGTCCCTGTTTCTACGTATTCGTTTAAGCCTGTTTCCTGCTCCAAAACTATTATTGCTCCGATTTTATTTTTAGAAAGGTGTATAACTGCTGTATTTATTTCCTCCAGCATTAAATCAAGCTCATGATCCGAAACCTCTGTCTTGGTAAAGAATCTGCCTCTGCCCAAGTGCTCCAGCGCGCGCCTCAGCTCCGGCTGGAATATAATCAGTATCGCAATAAGCCCTACGGTCATAGCATTTTTCAGCAGCCAGTATACAGCATGAAGCTCAAAAAACTCACTTACCTTGGTAGCAATAATCAGCATGGCTATACCTTTTAATAGCTGCTCGGCTCGTGTTTCTTTTATAAGATCCAAAATCTTATATATGATAAGAGCTATTATGAGTATATCCACGTATGTATTCCATTTTTTTAGATATGGCAATAATTGTACTATTTCACTCAATTGTTATACACCTCTTAGCAAGCAAAAATTTTCATACTTTAATTATATAACAAAATGTTGGTATTTTGATGTTAAAAATATATTTCTTTTTTGTTTTTTTATTATGATATTATTCAGGCTTAATAATATAAAAAATTTCTGCTCCACCAATCTATTTTATAGGCTGGTTATTGCTTTCCTTCTAGGTTTTAACCTAAAAACCCTATATCTATTTAAAAAAAATTTTAGTTATAAACTGATCAATTATTATCAGCATACCAATGATGAATACATAATAGGAGAAATATCTCAGCTTACCTTTTCTAAGGGCTGTTATCATATAATTTATAGAAAGATATCCTGCCAATGCAGCGGCAATTGAGCCTAGTATAAGAGGTGCTAAATCCAAGCTGCCCCTTGTCGCCTCCATAGCATCCTTGACTTTTACGGCAGCCGCACCTAATATGGCTGGAATAGACAAAAGGAATGAAAATTTTGCTGCAAACTCTTTATCAAAGCCCCTGAAAAGTGCGCCTGATATAGTAAGACCTGATCTGGATACAGCCGGCATAATAGCAGCTCCCTGCATAATACCTACAAAGGCGGCATCAAGATATGACGCACCTTTTTCGGATTTTCTTCCCGATCCCAGCTTCTCTGCCGCTAATATAACAAGACCTGTTATAAAAAATTCAAAGCCCAAGGTGCTTCCGCTTTGAAATACTTTTTCAAAATAATCCTTAAATGCGATACCTATAACTGCGGTAGGAATGGTACCTGCTAAAAGCAGCCAGGTAAGTCTTTGAAAGGGTTTTTTCAGTAATGATAAGATTTCCTTTCTAAAGGCTGCAAATACTGCAAGCAGTGTTCCCACATGTACACTTATATCAAAGGTGAGTGTTGGCTCAGTTATTCCAAGTACCTTCTGAAACAATACCAAATGACCTGAGCTGCTGATTGGCAAAAACTCTGTAAGTCCCTGTATTATACCTAATATTATTGCTTGATAGCTGTTCACTTTGATGATCCCCCTAAAAATTTTTAGAGGCTGTGCAAAAAGACTGCATCATTCTATTTCTGCTGACCGTTACTTTCATCCTTGGTTATAGGTTGAAGCTCAATAAGCCTCTTTTTCTTCCATCGCCCCGTAGCAAAATATCCGCCATTCATAGTGCAGCTAAGTGTAAAGCTTACTGCAATGCCAATCCATATGCCTTTGCTGCCTAGAGGAGTTTTTTGAGAAAGATAATAAGCTACTGGCACTCTTATTCCGTAAAAGCTGATTGCAGTAATCAGCAGATTGACCCATACATCGCCTGCACCTCTGAGTATGCCGCTTATCAAAAAGTTCATGCCTAAGAATACATATGAAAGAGCTACTATTTTTAAATATGTGATTCCAATGCTTACAACAGCGGCTTCCTGAGTAAACAGATATAATGGAACCCTGCCCAGTGTGTAGACGAATATAACTGTAGCACCTGATATCATCAGGGACAAAACAGTACCGTTTTTAAGTATCTCCTTTACTCTTTCTTTTTTGCCGGCTCCAATACATTGTCCAGTCATTGCAGATGCAGTAAGGCTTAGAGTCATGGCTGGAAGCATTGCAAAGCTGTCAACCTTTGACCCCGCACCAAAGGCTGCTATAACATCTGAGCCGAAAGAGTTTATTAATCCGCTTAAAACCAAGAGTCCCGAGGATACTATAAACTGCTGTGCTGCCGAGGGAAATCCCAATCTCATAATTTTAAATGCTATATCCTTGTCAAAGGTCATTTCGGATAATTTAAAGCTCATTAAATGCCCTTTCCGATTAAGATAGATTACGCTTAATATGTAGGAGGTACTTTGAGCAATAACTGTGGCAAGAGCCGCCCCCGATATGCCCAGACTGGGAATTGGACCTGCACCTATAATAAACACCAAGTCCAGTATAACATTCAGGATTGCTGAGACAGCCAAAAACATAGTTGGTGTTCTTGAATCTCCTAACCCTCTCAATACTGCACTTGTCATGTTATAGCCGAAGGTAAAAACAAGTCCCGCCATAATGATTATGAGATAGCTTTGTGCTCCTTGTATGATTTCTGCTGGTGTATTTACCAGTACTAGAAAGGTTCTGCTGAAAATTATTCCGAATATAGAAACCACTAATGAAAATCCGCCCAGAAAAATGGTTGTAGTGCTTATTGTTCTCTTTATCATCTGCTCATTGTTTGCCCCTGCGTATTGGGATATAAGAATAGAGGTTGCCAGTGTCAATCCCAGCATAACTGATGTGAGTATAAACATTATGGGAAAGGAGATACTCACTGCCGCAAGAGCTTTATAGCCTAAGGCATTTCCTACTATAGCACTGTCTACCCAGTTATATAGGTTTTGCAGCATATTTCCCACAAGCATCGGCAGAGAAAAAATAAGCATATTTCTCATCATATTGCCTTTGGTCAAGTCCCTGATATTTGTCCTTTTTTGCATCTTAAGCCTCCCTAAATACTATGTTTATCCTTTGTGATTTATTATAAAGTTGTTTCTCTTTATATGTATTTAAACTCGTATATTCTAAAAAAAACCGTTCCATAAAGGAACGGTTTAAAACTTTCTTTCCAATTGCTTGCAAATTATATCAATTATAAGCTGCTTTCCTATGGCTTCCGGCAGCTCATCCGTAATCCTGATAGCCTTGTTTATATAAGTTTTGGCAATAGCTTTTGCTTTTTCAATAGAGCCGGATTCCAAAAGCACCTTCTTTAGCCTCTGTCCTTGGTCTTCATTGATTTTATCTATAGCCTCTATAGTATTGACTCTATAGCTGGAATTTAAACAGTAAACTATGGGCAGGGTGTATACTCCCTGTGCTGTATCACTGAATAGCGGCTTTCCTACCTTAGTCTGCGCACCAGTCAGATCAAGTATATCATCCACGATCTGAAATGCCATTCCTATATTTTTCCCCAGTATCCCTAACTTTTTTACCAGCTTTTCTGGACATTTTGCCTTATAAGCTCCTGCCGCCAAGCTTACTGCAAAAAGTGTAGCTGTTTTTCCTCCGATTCGCTTCAGATACTTTCTGGCAGTGATATTTTTATCATACTTTTGCTCATTTTGAAGTATTTCGCCGTCGCAAATAAAGGATATGCCTCTTGCTATATCCTTTAGAAGGTGTGTTTCTGTTGAATCGGCAAGCAGCATAAAGGCTCTGGTAAAAAGGAAGTCGCCGCTGTAAACTGCTACATCCTTTCCAAGCTTTGATTGTATTGTTTTAGTGCCTCTTCTCAGCTTTGCATCATCTATAATATCATCGTGTACCAAGGTCGCCATATGAATTATTTCTATTGCTGCTGCCACAGGTATTATTTCCGCCCTATCATAATCCCCAAAGGCAGCACCTAAAATGGTCAGTCTTGGTCTGAGTCTTTTTCCACCGCTATCAACTAATTGCATTAATGCATTTTCTACTGTTTTGTTTCTGGTTTTGAGAGACTTTCTTAATTCATTCTCTAAGTGACGCATTTCGCTTTCTATAAAATTAATAGCATTTTCCAAACTAATCACTTCCAATCTTTAATACTCCCTTTAGCGGTTTTATGGTAAAATTTACCACATATCCGATAAATAAGCCTGTAATAACTGCGGACACAGTGAGTATAGGGAGATAAGAAAATATCATAATATTTGACACCACCAGACTTGCCGCTGTCAGTTGACCTATATTATGAAAAATTGCTCCTATAACACTAATTATTGGAATACTAAATATTGCTCCAAATCCGTTGTACATTAGTGCCATGATAATGGCACTAAGCAGCCCCCCTGACAAGCTGTAAAGGAGGGTTGAAATTCCCCCGCCGAAAAGGGATGCCAGCAGCGTACGTAAAAAAACAACAAGCACGGCTTCTTTCCACCCGAATATTATTATTGTAAAAAGGGAAATAATGTTTGCAAGACCCAGCTTTACACCATAAATATTAACTGGCACAGGTATGAGCCTTTCTATCAAATGGAGTACAAGAGCCTGAGATACAAGCATACTTAGAATTACCAGCTTTTTAGTACCCATAGATTGCTTCACTTCTATCAACACCCCAAATCTAATTAATAGGAGACACCATCAATATCCATATTGGCTTTGCCTTTTATATATATAACGACCTTATTAGGAAGACATACTATACTTTGTCCTGTTTTTGTAATCTTCCCGGTTTTTTGACAAAGCTTATCAGGGCAAGTAACATCAGAAACAATTGCTCCGCTATTATCAATAGTTATATCTATATATTTTTTATTATTCAAATCCATATGTATTTGCTGTTCCTTTGCTAACTGCTCTATTAAAATTGTATTTTTTATTTCTCCGTTTACTTCGATAACCAACTCACTAGATTGTGTATTGGTTTTGAAGCTGCTGTACAGAAGCCACCCGCACACTGAAATAATTAAAACCAATACAATTATCATATCACCTTTTTTTATTTTCATAAATTTCACCAGCTTTGCAGTATTAATAACGATTGTCTATAAATATTCATTCCTTGCAACCCATATAAAAAAGCCGCAATTTTATTATACCCTATATCTTATAAGTAACCAACTCTAAAGCTCAATTTATTTCGCTAAGACTTGCTAACATATATGTGATAAATAACTTGAATAGCATTTTATTTTGAAGTTATTTATCTTTATAAGTAACCAACTCTAAAGCTCATTTTATTTCCTCATTTTATTATGTGTATTGAACTAGAATCATCGTTAATATAAAATATATTATGGATATTAATTATAAAATATCCCAACAATAACAATGGAAATTATACTTCAAGGAGGTACATAGTTTTGAATCGAAGCATAAAATCAGTACTTACTATTTTTATATGCGTAATATTAGTCTTTACATCAGGCTGTAAAAATAATACGAAGCAATCATCTGCTAATCCATTAATAAAAACAAATTTTATTTTGGGCACTCTTATAGAAATAAAGGTTTTTGATACGAAGGACGAAGGCATTATTGATGAAGCTTTTTCCAGAATATCTGAGATAGAAAGTAAAATGACTATAAATAACGCAGAAACAAGTGAGGTTATTTTATTAAATAATGAAGCAGGTCAGAAAGAAGTCAAGGTTAGTCCTGATACGTTTTATGTTTTGGAAAAGGGAAAGTACTTTTCTGAGCTGTCTAAAGGAAGCTTTGATATAACTATAGGCTCTATAGTAAAGCTTTGGAATATTGGTACTGATTATGCCGCAGTTCCACAACAAGCGCAATTAGAAGAGGCTGTAAAGCTTGTTGATTATAACAAGCTTGTATTGAATAAATCAGAATACACAGCAAAGCTGGAGCAGAAAGGTATGAAGGTTGACTTAGGTGCTATTGCAAAGGGTTATGCTGGGGACGAGGTGGCTGCTATACTGCGCAAGCATGGAGTAGAGCATGCGCTTATATCCCTGGGAGGTAATATGCTGGTAATAGGAGGTAACCCCAATGGCAGTCCTTGGAAAATAGGTGTACAAAACCCTTTTGATGCCAGAGGAGCTTATATTGGAATAATACCTGTCAAGGATAAAACCATTGTAACTTCTGGGACTTATGAAAGATATTTTGAAGAAAAGGGTAAATTATATCATCATATTTTAGATCCTAAGACTGGCTACCCTGTAGAAAATAATTTAATCAGCGTTTCTATAGTAACAGATTTTTCTATTGATGCAGATGCACTTTCAACAATAACACTGCTTCTGGGCTTTGAGGAAGGTTTTAAGTTAATGGAGTCCCTAGAGGGAGTGGATGCTGTATTTATTACTAATGATAAAAAGGTTTATGCTACATCTGGCTTAAAAGACAGCCTTACTATTGTAAATAACGAATTTAAGCTGCAAAAGTAACAGTATATTAAAAAGACACCGCTTTTGGGCAGTGTCTTTTCTTTATAAAGGTTTACTTGTATTAAGTCAAGAAGTTAAGCTGTTCTTTTCTATGCTCTTGTTTTTCTATGGTGTTTTCTAAGGTTGCTTCATCCATATGAGCGGCATGGTGCTGCAAGTAGTGTCCGGTAAACTCAAGGTTGCGCTTTAAATTGTGTATTTGATCCACTTCCTCATGTATGCCGTGGGCGATTATATTTTTCAGGTTATCCATTTGTGCTTCTCTTTCCTCTTGTATTTTGAAAGAGTGTTTAAGCTGATCCAAGTTTGTAATATCAGAGTTTTGCTCTAAATGCCTTTGTGTACGTACATATCTGTTGTTGAGCTTTAAAAGCTCTTCCAAACGTCTTTCGTTGCACATTCCCAACTCTTCTTTACTGTCTATGCTTTTAATTTCTCTTTTATTATTTTTCATAGAAACCCTCCTCAAAATATAATCACTGATATTTTTCCCTAGTAATCAGATAATTATAGAGGGATTTTTTTGAAGAGGTTGTATGAATTATTTTACATTTGAGTAATATTATTCATACAATAATTACTTTTTTAATAAATCTCACCTTCTTGAAGATGGTTCCTCAGAAATTCAATAAGCTCTATCTCGTCTCTGCTTAGATAATTCAGACTGCGTTCAGGCTCTATGACATATTTTTTTATTAATAAGGCACTTTGATTATCCAGCTCTGGGATAAGCTCCTTCATAAGAATAATGCAGTTTGCCACCCTGTCGGAATCAAGGCTGCTCATGCAGTGCATTATTTTTTCATATTTTTCAGCAGCCTCTTCATCTCCCTGTGTTGCCTTTTGTTTTAATTCTTCAATGTACTTCATTATATCACTTCCAAAACTCCTAATCTTTTATCTATCTATAATATTCTGTCCATAGACTTTGAAACTATCAATGAAACATGCTGAAAGGTTAAACACCTTCCAGCAGACTGGTTAGTTTATCACAATAATAAATATTAAGCCTATGTAAAGGTCGTGTCATTGCAACATATAACAGCTTTACATCCAGTTCTTCCATAATGTAGTTATCTGCCTCTGCATTTGCAATAAATACTGCATCGAACTCAAGACCCTTTGCCAAGTATGAGGGCACAATTACTATACCGCTTTTGTATTCCTTTTCTTTGCCTGTAATAACATAGGGTCTGTCCTTTGTTTTTGGGAAGTATTTATGCATTTCCTCACATTCATCCGCTGTCTTGCAGATTATTGCAATTGATTTCATTTTTTGCTGCTTAAACTCATCTATACTTTGGGCTATAGCTTCTGCCATTTGCTTTTTACTTTCTGATTTTATTATTTTTACACTCTCTCCATGTCTTATTACAGGATTTGCTGGTATCAGCCTGTCATCCTTAAGCTTTTTTATGACCTTGTTTGCCGCCTCCATAATTTCCACAGTGGTTCTGTAGCTTTGCTCAAGCACTAGGTATTCACTTTTCCCTTCAAATACATGCTTCTGAATATCAGCCCAAGCTTGAATTCCCCTATAAGCGTGTATGCCTTGTGAAAGGTCGCCAAGTATTGTGAAGGAGCTGTCCTTGATAATATTTTTTAATGTATATATCTGGAACACGCTAAAATCCTGAGCCTCATCTATTACTATATGCCTTACTGGTATCTTTTCATCTACACCATATATTTTAAATTTCAGATACATTATTGGTGCAACTTCCTCTAGGTCATAATCTTGGGAATCCAGGACCTGAATGGTATATTCCTTCATAAAATCAGCGATTTCTTTTCCTATTTTGCTTTCAACTATACTGCTGTATAGCTCCTGATTTTCTAAAAGCTCTCTATAATATTGGAAGGGATTGAGCTTTGATATTTTATTAATATACAGCTTTACTGCATGCTTTGAATGCAGCTCTATTTTGCTTATCAGCTCATTTTTCTTGTCTATGGTCTCTATAATAAGCTTTTGTCTTTCTTCTCCATCCTCCATGGTCTTTTTCAGCTTTATTATGTTTCTGTCGCATATATCCTGAACCTCGCTGATTATTGTATTTTTCTGAGATTTCAGCTTATTGGTCAAATGCTTTTTTATTTCGTCTATTCGCTTAACTATGGGAAGCCTTGTATACTGTGTAAGAAATAGATTATTGATTTCTTCATAGGACATTATTGTTCTGGAGCCCAGCTTAAAATCTTCATTGGGTATAAATGTTTTTTCTATTGTTTCTATGTATCCATCTATTATTTCCTTAAAGAGCATAGAGCATTTTATTTCTGATTGCTTTCGCAGCTTGGTATTGTATTCAATCTGCTTTTCTGTAGAATTGTTGTTAACAAATCGAGTGAGTTTTTCATTGGAGTCTTTTATCTTAAATTTCTGCCCTATTACTTGTACTGCGAATTCTTCAAAGGTGGTTTGCTTTGTCTTTTCAACGCCCAGCTCTGGCAAAACCTCTGATATGTAGTTTAAAAAAAGCTTGTTTGGTGCAATTATCATAAAATTTTCGGGCTTAAAGGTTTTTTCGTAGGTATATATCAAGTATGCTATTCTATGCAGTGCAATTGTTGTTTTTCCTCCACCTGCCGCTCCCTGCACTACTAGAGGTGTCCACATATCAGCTCTTATAACTCTGTTTTGCTCACTCTGAATGGTAGAAACAATTTCCTTTAGTCTGCTGTCTGCATTTGAGCCTAGGGATGCTTGTAAAAATTCATCACTTGTGGTTATATCAATATCAAACATCTGCTCAAGCTGACCTTCATTTATAGAAAACTGTCTCTTTACTTGAAGCTGTCCTTTTATTTTTCCTTCCGGGCTTGTGTAGGCTGCATCTCCGAGTCTTTCTTCATAGTATAAATTAGCTACTGGAGCACGCCAGTCAACAATTATAAGCTCCTGATCCTCTTCTCTTATAAGTGCCATTTTACCGATATAAAGCTTCTCGATAAGCTCTTTTTCTTCTTCTTTAAAGTCAATTCGTGCAAAATAGGGTTTGCTCTTTGCTGCAATCAAGTTTCTCAGCTTGATGTCAGCCCTATCCTGCATCATAGTTCCAATCATTAAATCAATATAGTCCTGACTGCTTTCTGAATTAAAATGTTTTCTCCCTTTTGATACATCCTCATCAATGTTTTTCTTTCTCTGGGTCATAACCTCAAGATTTTCATTTACGTAACCCAAGGTGTATTCGAGCCTCTGCAATTCTTCCCCGTAAGCCGGGTGATTTTTGACAGACATACTACCCACAGACATATTTCACCTCCAAATTATTTGCTATGGCTTTAGCCGCCTCAGCTTTAGTTTAAAGACGATATTACAACTACGTTGCAATATCGTGATTTTAACGAGTTCAGAAGGGGATTTATACCCCCACTGAAACTTACTTTCTTTAGTATATTCACCCCCACTTATATAAGCGGCAGACTTCCCTTCTGACCATTCGTTAAAAAGCAAAGCCCTGATTATTTAATCAAGGGCTTTTAAAATTTGATTAGTTTAATGTAATTCTCTCATATAAAGTGACAATACGTCGGATAATCCTCTTAGTGCATTCTTTCCGCTGACATATAATTTGATTTTACCTGATAGTTTCTTTTTATATTGAATTTTATAGTCCTTTTTAAATATGTTTTCCAGATGTACATTATTAGCCTCAGCTTCCCTGAACCTTAAATTCGATACCATATTGCCACCCCTTTCCTATACTGTGGAATTTATTCGCATAAGCTAGTAAAGATATGCTATCATGCATAGAGATTTATGTCAATTACCAACAGCTAATGTCATATATTTTTATTATTATAGCTTGAACTTGTCTCAATAAATTCTACGCTGTATAGACCTTCTATATACACTGGCTGCTGCTGCTTGGGCAGTATCCAGGTATCTCCTTTTTGAGTAAATATTCTTTCCCCTTCACTTACTATATATGCATTCCCACTAATAATAGTAATAGTACTATTATTATTATTTTCAAATTTATATATGGTTTTGGGCGGCAGAGTAAAATATCTTGCATTAAAAAATTCATTTTCAAATATTACATTGGTATGCTGATGCTTAATTTTATGATATATATTAGTTATTTCGGGCTGGCTGTCAGAGTAATCCATAACATCTAATGCCTTATCTATATGAAGCTCTCTTTTGCAGCCATAAATATCAGTTCTGTTCCAATCGTATATTCTATAAGTTAAGTCGCTTGGCTGCTGTATCTCATAAGCTACTATTCCTTTACCCAAGGTATGTACTGTTCCTGCTGGTATATAGACGCAGTCACCCTTTTTTACATTTACAAGGTTCAGCATATCCAGTAAGCTGTCATTTGCAATAGCTTTCTGCAAGCTGTGCCTATCCATCGGCTTTTTAAAGCCATATACTATTTGGGAACCTTCTTCACAATCAAGTATTATCCATGCCTCACTCTTTCCGTTTTTTTGCTTTTCCTTTGTTATTGCATACCCATCATCAGGATGGACTTGGACAGACAATATATCATTAGCATCTATAAGCTTTATAAGAATAGGAAGCATTGCTTCTTCTCCGTAGGTCTCCCAGCTTTCACCTATAATACCATCACCTATTTTCTTGTTGTAGCTTGCCAGCTTTTGTCCTCCCCATATTTTTTCCTTAAGTACGGGATGGGTTTTATATGCTTTCATTTCTACACCCCTTAATATGTGCTAGTTATTGCTTCCTTTTTAGGTTTTTAGCTTGGTATAGTCTAAGTTTTAGGCTAAAAACCCTATAGTACAGAATATAGGGGTACAAGAAAATGGGTTACAAATGTAAATAAAAAAACGGCATATGTACTGCCGTTTTTTGCATAGTATTTTTATCTCCATTAATATATTATGACTTGCTTTATCTCTGACGCTTTTGACATTGCAGAATCGCAGTCAATCAGCCTTGGATGCTACAAATAGATATCGGAAAACTCTACATTTATACGTTCTATTTTACTTTGGTATGTAACATCCTCTTGTCTTTTTGTATCCTCGCAGGGCAATACCTTTACAGGAAGCAATATAGTAAATTTCGTACCTTCCTCCCATTTGCTTTCAAGGCTTACACGTCCTCCATGCAGTTCAACCAGTGACTTTACTATTGATAGTCCTATACCGCTGCCCTCATGGTTTCTCACAAAGGATTTATCCACTTGTCTGAATCTCTCAAATATAATTTCCTGCTTGTCCTTTGGTATTCCAATACCTGTATCCTTTACGGATATTGATACCCATTCGCCTTTATCTTCAACTATAACCTCTATGCTTTGACCCGGCTCAGTAAACTTTGTGGCATTAGACAGCAGGTTTAAAATAATACGCTCTATTTTGTCAGAGTCGCAGGCTATAAATTTTTCCTCAACATCAGTGTCAAATTGCAGTGATATTCCCTTGTTTTCTATATATTCAGCAACAGACAGTGTAATCTCCTCTACTACATTTACAATATTGCTGTTTTGAAGCTGTATATTGAAAAAGCCTGCATCTATACGGGTTATATCAATAAGATTATTAACCAGTCTTAATAGCCTGTAACAATTTTGCTTCATTATCTTTAAATACTTATATATCTTTTGTTTTGCTTCTCCTGCAAGCTCATCCTTTAATACAAAGCCAAACAACTGCTGTGCTCCAAGTATGATATTTAAAGGAGTTCTAAATTCATGAGATATATTAGCAAAAAATTCTGTTTTAAGCTTATCATATTCCAGTGCCTCTGATAAAAGCTTTGAATTTTCCTCTACCCTTTTTCTAAGCTCCTCTGCTTTTTTCCTCTCTGTTATATCTCTGACAACACTTAAAAGCGCTGTTTTTCCTTTAAACTCAAAGGAAGTGGATGCTACCTCTATATCAACTATGCTGCCGTCCCTTTTTATAAGCTTTTCTTCAATCAAGGGCAGTATTGTTTTTCCATCCTGATTGTTTTTGATTTTCTTATTTGCGGAATCATAATAATCATAATATACATAGCCTAGTATTGGCTTTCCTATTAATTCCTTGGGATTGTCTACCCCTAAAAGCTTAGCTCCTGCGGAATTTGCATAAATATTATTGCCGTTAACACTCATATAAATAGCATCAGGTGAAAGCTCTACCAGCCTTCTATACCGCTCCTCGCTTTCACTAAGCTCCTTTTCAATCATCTTACGCTGGGTTATATCTCTGAAGCTCCATACCCTGCCCTCTGCCCTGCCTTTTTTTATGAGGGGCTCTGAAAAGATCTCATACACCCTTCCATCCTTAAAAAACATTACCCGGAAGTCTGATTGAGCTATCGAATAGCAGTCCTCAACCCACAGCTTAAATTCATCTGGCTTATCAAGCTGTCCAGCTACATAATCCACTATAAGATTATTATCGCATGTAGCTACTAAATGCTTAGGCAATCTCCACATTCTAAGAAATAGCGGATTATAGTCAATAATTCTTCTATCATTGCCTACAACCAAAACTCCATCTGTTGTTGCATTCAAGGTAGCTCTCAAAATCTCTTCCTTTTCATGTAATGCAGCTTCTGCCATATTTCTTTGGGTTATGTCCCTCCCTATCATTATTATACCCTTTCGGCTTCCATCCTGATAAAAAAGAGGAACCTTAATAATATCAAATATTTTTACTGGCTTTCCAGGTATAGAAATCGTCTCTTCAAAATGCATTAGTGTTCCATGCTCCCACACCGACTCGTCGGATTCCGCCAAGCTGACGAAATTATTGTTAAAGATTGTACTTCTCTCACTTAATTCCTTATCTGTTCTACCTTTGTAACCAATATTAGCTAAGTCAAAAAAGTCAAGTATAGCTTCATTAGCTTCCATCCACTTTCCTTGTCCATCCTTAAAGCAGATAACGTCCGGCATCCCATTTATCAGGGTTCTCAACCGCTCCTCACTTTCACTTAGAGCCGCCTCAGCTTGTATTCTCTTTTTAATATTGGTCAGTAAGCTAAGGTTAGACATCAGCAGAATAATGAATATAGTCAGCACTATCACCCATACTATACTTTTGTCAATGTAATATAGTGTAGTGGGTCTATTAATTATATCCTCTGTAGGAGGCAGACTCTTTATTTTTATGTTATGTCTTAGCAGTTGGGTATAATCAAACATGTATTGCCTTGTATCATCCTTGCCTGCTGAGATTTCTCTCAGACTTTTTCCCCTTAGTCTTTCAACTGTCATATTGGCAACTTTTTGCCCCTGCCGATAACCGCTGCTCAGCATTCCTCCTATAATTCCATTGCCAAGGTAGTGCTCCCATGCACTATATATTGGAACACTGACATTTTTTGCAACCCCTTTAAAGGATTCCAAAAGGGATAATTGTTTATCATTTTCGTCCATCAGAGCTGTTGCAGCATAAAAAATTATATCATTGGCATTCAGGCTTTGTACATCTTGGTTTAAATTATTTAGTATGGAGCTCTTAAATATAGTGTATGACACTTTATTATCATGCTTTGGCATGGTTTTTTCCAGCATTTTTTCTATGGCTTCTCCAGAAACTGATTCATCCACTATGGCTACTATCCTATTTACATTTGGATGAAGCTTCAGAATAAGAGCTATATTATCCTCTAGGTTAATTTCTTCTTCAATACCTATATAATCATCATCCCCATCTAGTACATACTCTTTGAAATTATTAACTCCGCAAAAAAATACAGGTGTATCGTGAAAAATATCCTCTCTATGCTTTAATAAGAAGTCAAAGGCTTCATTGTCAGTTGCGATTATTACGTCATACATTTTGTTTTTGTATTTAAGCTTGTACAAGTCATAAAGCCTTTCAAAATATTCGTTGCTTACGTTTTTTTTAGCATCCATATATTCAACATCATAAATAATATTGCTATTCTCATTTAATATGGATTCAATTCCATGCATAATCTTATCTGTCCACTCATAGCCCTTGTGATAAGAGTGCAATATTAAAATATGCTTCTTTGATGTATTTACTGCAAGCATGTTGTCTGCATATGCCTTGTAATGAGCTGCGGATATGGCTAAAACTGCAATAGCTGCTAAAATTATTAATCTTTTATATTTCATCAAATTCACCTACATATACAATCTTTATGGCATTTATAAATATAATTATATACTTCTTTACAATATATTGTCTATTATAACCTATGTGTTTTAATAATGTCTGCTGGGGAATGGGGCAATAAAAAAAGGATATGAAATTTTGCTCTCATATCCTTTTATACTGTGTTATTTTACAACTATATTTACCAGTCTGTTCTTTATTACTATAAGCTTAACTATCTGCTTTCCTTCTAAAAGAGACTTAATCTCTTCACTGCTCATTACTAGAGCTTGGATTTCCTTTTCATCAGCAGCAGAAGGGATTTCCAGCCTTCCCTTGACTTTTCCGTTTATCTGTACGGCAATTTCTATCATATCTTTTACTAAGGCATTTTCATCCCATACTGGCCACTTTTCATTAAATATTGAATAATCGCAGCCTAGCTTCTCCCACATTTCTTCTGCAAAATGCGGTGCAAAAGGCGACAATAGTCTTATAAGATCAGCGATACATGCCTCGAACAGCTCAAGATTCTTGTTTTGTACATCACTGTCATATTTATATATTGCGTTGATAAGCTCCATCATTTTTGCTACTGAGGTATTAAACTGGAATATCTCAGCGTCCTTGGTAACAAATTTGATTGCAAGGTTGCGTGAGTAATTAAGCTCTTTTTCGTCCTTTTCCATAGCTGCTTTGCTCTGCTGACCACGCATTTCTGCAAGTCTTTCTACTATTCTTTCTATTCTGGAAATAAATCTTGATATTGCTTTTATACCATCATCATTCCATGGACCGCCTTCAATATAGTTAAAGCCGAAAGCCAGATAGCATCTGAATACGTCGGAACCGTATTCGTCTATATAATCATCTGGCGAAACCGTGTTGCCCTTTGACTTGCTCATTTTTTCCCCATCTGCACCTAGTATTGTTCCCTGATGCACCAGTGAAAGGAAAGGCTCGTCAAAGCTCAAATGCCCTGTATCTCTCAATGCCTTTGTAATAAATCTTGCGTATAGAAGATGCATTGCGGCGTGTTCTGCTCCGCCGATATATTTGTCTACTGGAAGCATCTTGTTTATCCATTCTGTGTCAAAGGCTTTTTCTGAGTTTTTGTTGTCTGGATATCTTAGATAATACCATGAGGAGCACACAAAGGTGTCCAGAGTGTCAGGATCTCTCAAAGCAGGCTTGCCGCAGGTGGGACAAGCTGTATTCATAAATTCCTTGCTTTTCTTAAGTGGTGACTCTCCGTCTGGTGCAAACTCAACATCATATGGAAGCAGTACTGGAAGATCCTTTTCAGGCACTGGTACTGCACCGCAGTCCTCGCAGTGTATGACAGGTATTGGAGCACCCCAGTATCTTTGCCTTGATACAAGCCAGTCTCTGAGCCTGTAGTTTATTTTCAGCTCTCCCTTGTTATTATCTGCAAGCTTTTCTACTATTTTTACTCTTGCTTCCTCTGAGGTAAGATTGTCAAATTCTCCGCTGTTAACTAGTATACCGTATTCTGTATACGGAAGCTCGTCATTGCCTTCCTTGCTTTTTATTACTCTCTTTATTGGAAGCTGATATTTGGTTGCAAATTCAAAATCTCTTTCATCATGGGCTGGTACTGCCATAACACAGCCTGTTCCGTAGCTTCCTAGTACATAGTCGGCTATCCAGATTTGTACCTTTTCTTTTGTAATGGGGTGTATTGCGTAAGCACCTGTAAATACTCCTGTTTTTTCTCTTACTGTAGAGAGACGTTCTATTTCTGTAGTCTTTTTTACTGCTTCTCTATATTCATTGACTGCTGATTTATGCTCATCTGTGGTCAATTGGTCTACCAAATCATTTTCGGGAGCAAGCACTACATAGGTTACGCCAAGCAGTGTGTCTGCTCTTGTAGTAAATACCTTGAATTCTATGTCTTTGTTTTCTACCTTAAATTGTATTTCTGCACCTTCGGATCTTCCTATCCAGTTGGTTTGTATCTTTTTAGTTTTTTCCGGCCAGTCAAGACCTTCAAGCTTATCTAATAGCTCTTGAGCGTATTCTGTAATCTTAAAAAACCATTGAGTCAAATTTCTTTTTGTAACCTCTGTGTCGCATCTCTCGCATTGTCCGTCTACTACCTGCTCGTTTGCAAGCACTGTACTGCATTTTGGACACCAATTAACTGGGGCTTCTTTTCTGTATGCAAGCCCTTTATTATACAGTTGAAGGAAAAGCCATTGAGTCCATTTATAATAATCTGGGAAGCATGTAACAAGCTCATAGTCCCAGTCAAAGGTTGCACCCATTTCCTTTAGCTGTGTTTCCATTGTGGCTATATTTTTTATGGTTGAGTCCTGTGGATGTATGCCTGTTTTTATTGCATAGTTTTCCGCTGGCAGACCAAATGCATCAAAGCCCATCGGCTGGAATACTTCATAGCCCTGCATTCTTTTCATTCTTGCCCATGAGTCGCTTAGTCCAAAGTTGTACCAATGTCCAACGTGGAGCTTTGCTCCTGATGGGTATGAGAACATTTCGAGGCAGTACAGTTTTTTGTCTGTATTTTCTCGGTTAAACTTGTATAGGTTGGTTTCTTCCCATTTTTTCTGCCACTTTCGATCAATTTCTTTTGAGTATGTCATTATTATCGCTCCTTTTTATTAGTAATGGATTTTATTCTTCATTCTGAAAGAAAATCATTTGTTCCAGCCTAAAATAAAAAACTCCGCCTCTATATAATAGAGACGGAGATATTCCGCGGTACCACTCTTTTTGACTTGCATCAAGTCCTCTTATTTGATGGCTGTTGTATCATTTTGAGGTGATACAATAAGCATCTATCCCTGTAACGGTGGAATCCGATTAGCCTTAAACTATTCAGGCAACTGCTCCCGGGTGAGTTCAAAAGTTTGAAAATGCTGCATTGCACCATTGTTGCAGCTCTCTAAAAATCTCAAGGCTTTTTACTACTCCCATTCCTTGCATTTAGCTGTTTTATTATAAATAAGAAACTCAAAAGCTCCATATACATTTTGCTAAGACTTTCTAATTTATTTGTGAGAATAAACTAACGATTAACATGTTTGTTGTTTATTCTCTATATGTTCAATTGCGAATAATTTTATCATATGGGGTTTATGTTGTCAACGGTGATTTTGTAAGTGGGAAAATTTTATTGTAATGGAACTTTTTCTATTGTAAATTCTATTTTTTTATAAAAAACAGAATTAGCATAGATTTTCGCTGAAACATGTATTTCCACATCTACATATATTAATCCCACTTCTTTTATTAGCAGTTCTTTATTCACAAGCAACGCATTCATAATAGACTTTTTTAGATTTTCTTCAATAGTATTAATACTATTACCTGCATATGTTCCAGAATACTTAATGTAAATTTCGTTCCGTTCCTTCCAGTTGTATGCATCACATTTAACATTGTTGAGGGTTTCCCTTGCTGCGTCTGCAAAGACTGCTTTTACTTTATCTGTTAACTCAATATAATGGTGACCAATCTTAAACATGACAACATATGTGAATAATCCTGCTGCAAGCATAAAGATAATTAATAAGGTTTTTGACAAATATGCGATCTTCTTATTCATTTTCTAACCTTCAGTCATATTATATTTTCTGTAATATCTCTCTAAAGCTTTCCAAGGTTGCTTCTATGTTTTCTATTATTTCGCCTGCCAAAATGTCGGGGTCGGGCAGGTTGTCCATGTCTGTAAGGCTTTTGTCTTTTAGCCAAGTGATATCCATGCTTGTTTTGTCTCGGTTTATTATTTCTTCGTAGGTAAATTTTCTCCATCTGCCTTCTGGATTTTCCTCGCTCCATGTTTGCTGTCTTTGGTGTCTGTTGTCAGGGTTGTAGCATTTTATGAAGTCTTTCAAGTCCTCAAGCTTTAGGGGGTTCTTCTTTAGGGTAAAGTGGATATTGGTTCTAAAGTCATATACCCATACTTCCTTTGTCCAAGGGTCTTTGCTTGCTGGCTTGTTATCGAAGAATACTACGTTTGCTTTTACTCCCTGTTTGTAGAAAATTCCTGTAGGCAGTCTTAGTATAGTATGCAAATCTGTTGTTTCCAGCAGCTTCTTTCTTACTATTTCTCCTGCTCCGCCTTCAAAGAGTACATTGTCAGGCAGTACTACTGTGGCTTTGCCGTTTACCTTTAGCATTGTTTTTATATGTTGTACAAAGTTAAGCTGTTTGTTGCTTGTGGTTGCCCAGAAATCCTGACGGTTATAGGTGAGGTCATCGCTTTCCTGTTCGCCTTCTTCATTGGTAAAGGTCATGCTGCTTTTCTTGCCGAAGGGCGGATTGGTGAGTATATAGTCTACTCTCAAGCCTGTATCGGCGATAAGGGAATCAGCAGATGATATGAAGTTTTCGCTGTCTATGTCCCCTATATTATGAAGAAACATATTCATAAGTGCCAGCCTTCTTGTATTGGCTACTATTTCATTGCCGAAGAAGGTTTCTAGCTTTAGAAAATGCTTCTGCTCCTTGTCCAAGGTATGGTTATCCACTATATAGTCATATGCAGCCAGTAAAAAGCCCCCTGTTCCGCAGGCTGGGTCTGCTATGGTCTTTCGGGGTTCTGGCTTCATGCATTTTACTATTGCTTTTATTAGTGGTCTTGGGGTAAAGTATTGTCCTGCTCCGCTTTTTACGTCTTCTGCGTTTTTTTCCAGCAGTCCTTCGTATATTTGTCCTTTTATATCTGCACCCATTATGCTCCATTGTTCTTTGTTTATCATGTCTATAAGTTTATACAGCTTTGCTGGGTCTTGTATTTTGTTTTGTGCTTTTATAAATATCTGCCCTAGTATTCCTTTTAGCTTGCCTAGCTCTCTAAGCATATTGCTGTAGTGTTCTTCAAGCTCTGCTCCGCTTTTTTGTGTCAGTGGATCCCACTTATATTTATCAGGTATTGGCAGTACTCTATTATAGGGCGGCTTTGAAAATTCATCAGCAAGCTTAAGGAATAACAAATATGTAAGCTGTTCCAGATAGTCTCCGTAGCCGACTCCATCATCCCTTAGGGTGTTACAAAAGCTCCATATCTTGGATACTACACTAGATGTATTGTTTTTATCACTCATTGTTTTTCCTTCCTTTTCTTGCTTTGTTTTGAGATTGTTGTGTTAATCTTTCTGCTTTTATACGTTCTAAAAGTTTTTCAGCAGGCTCGTCATTGGGGTCTTGAGATACTAGCTTTCCCTCAAAGGCTTTTTTGAGTATGCTTTGACGTAATGCTTCTGCCTGCTTTAAGCTTTGCTCTATTGTTTCCTCCAGTTTGTCGCATACTGAAAGTCGGGTTTCTATTTCTTGGACTATTTGTTGTTGTTCTTTTTTATCTCGTAACGGAAATTTTAAACATCCAATTTTAGATATACTTAGCGTATATAATCCAGATGTAGACGACGCTACTTTTTTAATTAAATCTCTTCCCTCTGAAGAAATGAAGTAGTATAGTAAGTATTTACTTTCAATGTCATTTTGAGGTCTAACTTTTAGTAAATGATTCTGATGTAAACAATCTTTTAGTTGTTCTTTCCACATTGCGACACGACCAATTTGATCTATACTTCCATTGCCTTCTACAAATAATAAATCTCCATATTTTAATAATGTACGTTCTTTTTCTTTCTCAGTTACACCAATGTTGTCAATTTCATCAAGTTTAAATTTATTAGAGTATACATTTGCAACTCTTAAGTAAGGCAGATTAATTGGCATTTCTTTTCGTTTTGAGTTTTTTGTAATACCGCCTGTAATTATGCAAGTACTCTCTATAGTAACCAAACTAATTATATTGTCTACACATTTATTCTTTCTCCATTCCTCCGTAAGCCTCCCTTCAAATGCCCATTTAAGGACAGCTTGACGGTACACCTTTAGTTGTTGTTGTATTGTCTTAAGGTTTTCTACTCCTTTATCAAGCTCACTGAATAGCTCTTCAATTTTTTCTACTATTCGATGTTGTTCTTGTAGGGGAGGGATAGGAATATTTAGCTTTTCAAGATGTTGAAAATGTCTTGCATAGCCTTTATCTAGTAATTTTAAAGAATGTAAAAAATAATAAAACAATTTAGGTACGAAACATTCATATGTCTTTAAAACCTTAAGCCCGTCTCCACCAGCAATAAAATGAAAATTTATATACTTTTTTATCTTAGTATGGTCTCCGAATACAATATATGGTGGAACATCTGGCACAATCATTTTATCATCATTAAAATACCCACTAATAAAAGTTTGTCCTTGGTCAACTATTGGATATTTACCTATGATTTTATAATCTTTCTCCTTTATCTTAATTCCAGTTATCGGAATCTTTTTTACAGTGCTAGTAATGTTTGCCTCAACCCACCCCCGAGGCAATACCTTATCATTCTCCATCCACTATGCCACCAATCCTTCGTTTAGTTCATTTAATATTTCATCGACTTTTTCTCCGAATAATTGCCACAGCTTGCCTAGTCCGCCCTTTGCATCAAAGGGGGCATAGTCTAAATCTTCCTTATCTATATGAAAGGATGTAGCTATATGCTCCTTTATCATACGGAGCCATTCCATTTGTTCTTCGTTAAACTTTAATGCTCCTGCCTGCTTTTGGAATACCCAGTCCTTGAAGTTTTTGTCCACCAGCTTGTCATAGGGTGTCAGGACTGTATCTATGCCTGCTACCCTTCTGATTAGTGAGACAAGGGCAATCAGCTCACTTTTGGGATTACTGCTGTCTACCTTGTCTAGCTGTTCATATGCCTGCCATATGGCGTAAGGAGCAAGAGCAGGTCTATCTGCTTTCAGCTTTTCCAGCAACTCCTTTAT
Organism: uncultured Clostridia bacterium; assembly: GCA_937930535.1. Lineage (GTDB taxonomy): Bacteria > Bacillota > Clostridia > Lutisporales > Lutisporaceae > CALGKJ01. Next base: position 3,991 of record CALGKJ010000156.1, on the reverse strand, counting down.
CATGGCATATGTCAGGTCTCTCCTTCTATAGGGCTGGTTATAAAATATTTGCAGTGCTGTTATTTCGTCTTTGTTGCTTTCTATATAGGCTTTAAAGTCCTCAATCATTTGAGCTGCTTTTTCCTTGGCCTTGTTGTCCCAGCCTGCAAAATCTACGAAATCCACATTTACAGAGTCAATTACCTGTTCAAGTACCTTTCGCAAATCCTCTACAAATTGGTTGAATTCACCTGTAAAGGTACAGGCAGCAGTCTTAATCAGCTCCTGTTGTGCCGCTTCCCTTTTATCCTGTGTCAAATACTCATGCTCACCCATATTAAATTTATCTCGTGCCAGCTTATCAATAGCGTCCGGGTCATATGCATTCAATAAATCCTTGATTACCCGATTAATGCTTTTGCCCTTTGCCTTTTTCTCAAACACTTGTTTCTGCTTGTTTGTCAACTGCTTTTCCATTCTTCCCAGCCGACCTGCCAGTGTGGTGAAAAGGTCTTCGTCTCTTGCACCTACTGCTACAGCTTTTAAAAGGTCTTTCAGGGAGGTTGAGGGCTTTCGCTCCAGTGGTCTGCTGTCTGTTTTGAGAGATTTTGTAACTCCTATGGCATCTACTATTATGAAGTGGTCTTTTGTATAGGTGGCTGATGGTGTGGCTTTCTGCAAATCATCCAGCTTGATGGTTCGTGTTCCCCTTCCCTTCATTTGCTCAAAGTAGTTTTTACTTTTTACATCTCTCATAAATATAAGACATTCAAGAGGTTTTACGTCTGTGCCTGTTGCAATCATATCAACTGTTACGGCTATTCTGGGGTTATACCCGTTTCTAAAGCTTGCTAGTATAGACTTTGGGTCTTCCTCGCTTTTGTAGGTTATCTTTTTGCAAAAGTCGTTGCCCTCTCCAAATTCTTCTCGTACTATCTGTATAATATCGTCTGCATGGCTGTCGGATTTTGCAAATATCAATGTTTTGGGGACTTCATTACGATTAGGAAAAATTTCGGGCAGCTTATCTCTAAAGGTTTTTATTATTGTTCTTATCTGGCTTGGATTTACTACATCATCATCCAACCTTTTGGCAGAATACTCCAAGTCCTCGTCCATCTGCTCCCAACGTTTTCTCCTTGTAAGCTTTTCTCTTTTGTCTATATATTCGCCTTTCCATATGACTGAGCCTTTTTTGGTAATATCGGTTTCTATAAGGAATACTCTATGTCCTACATTTACGCCATCTGCAACGGCTTCTTCATGGCTGTACTCACTGACTATGTTTTGATTAAAGAATCCAAAGGTTCTTTTATCAGGGGTAGCAGTAAGCCCTATCAAAAAGCTGTCAAAATAGTCAAGCACCTGTTTCCATAGGTTGTATATGCTTCTATGACATTCATCAATTACTATAAAGTCAAAAAACTCTACAGGCACTTTGGCATTATATGCGACAGGCACTATCTCTCGCTTGTTCCATTGGGTTTCGTTGGGGTTGTCATGTTCTGCTGCTTCCTCCAGTTCTTCCCCCTTTAATATGGAGTACAAGCGTTGTATTGTGCTTATGCAGACATGGCTGTCCGAAGCTATATAGCTTGATTTTAACCGTTGTACGTTATACAGCTCTGGAAACTTCCTGTTATCATCATTGGGAAGATATGATAAAAACTCCTGTTCTGCTTGTTCCCCAAGGTTTTTGGTGTCTACCAGAAATAGTATACGCTTTGCTTTTGCATATTTTAGCAGTCTATATATAAATGTAATGGCTGTATATGTCTTTCCCGAGCCTGTTGCCATTTGTATAAGGGCACGAGGTCTATTTTCCTTAAAGGATACTTCAAGGTTTTTTATGGCTTTTATCTGACATTCTCGCAATCCTTCTTCTGATAGCTGTGGTAATCGTTGAAGCCTTTGCCTAAGAGAATCGGTATTTCTCAGCATTTCCCTAAAGCTATCAGGTCTATGAAATGTAAATACCTCTTTAGCCCTTGGTTTTGGGTCTCTATAATCTGTAAATCGTGTAACTATACCTGTGCTTTCATAAACGAATGGAAGGGGTTCGTTTTTCAGATATTTTAGTTTGCTTTCAGCGTATGCCCTTGATTGTTCTTCTACAGCAGTAAGTCTGTAGCCTTCATTTTCTTCCTTGGCTTCTATTACACCTACAGGTTTTTGATCAACAAATAATATATAGTCAGCCATACCAGCATCAGTCTGATATTCTCTTACTGCTACTCCTATGTCAGCATACAAGTCTATCTGTGTTTTACTCTGGATAATCCACCCACAGGCTCTTAGCTGTTTATCTATATTGTCTCTTGCTTTTTGTTCGGGATTTTGATTCATACTCTCACCTCAACAAATATATCTTAGTTGGTGTTCAGCAAAGCTGAACCCATTGATTTTCCTTGATTTATTTAAACTGGAAACAAGCAACTTCACCTCAACGCCTTAAAACCTGCTAAAATAGTGGTTTAGAAAGGAGATGAGCTAAGTTGTTGTTACCAAATCAAAGCCATTTAGCTTACACATTAAATCTTTATCAGTATGTTAAAAACACTGATAGTATTGTTAAAGTTTTCTCTAAAATTGATCTTTCCCACGTCTATGATTTATGTTCACATTTTTACTCAGGCAGTACTCGTGGGCGAACTGCTGACTACCGACCACAAGATGCATTAAGATCATTGATGGTCATGTATCATGTTGGTTTTACATCTATTAATAAATGGGTTAAGGAACTTAGAGAAACTCCACGCTATGCTTATCTTTCAGGTTTTTCACCAGACAAAACACCATCAAAAGCTTACTTTTCATGGTTTACATCCATGCTGTTCGGCAATGACTTTAATATTAATGATACATTGCTTCAAGGAACACTTTTGAAAAAAATATTTGAACTCATATTCGTTAATAAGTCTATAGAACTTGGTATTATCGATCCTCATGATAAAGTCATTTTTGATGGCTGTAAGGTCAAGTCTTTTTCAAAACAAAAGTATATTCCTGAGAAATATTGCAGATGTTCTAAATATGGCATTAAACCTTTTAAATGCTCGATGTCTTCAGATTCAGAAGCCACTAAGGGTTATGACCATAACTTGGATGAATTCTTACTTGGCTATGGTCTGCATCTTGCTGCGACTCCTATGGTAAATAATCCATCAAAGTGTTTGCCCTTATCTTTTTTTGTTACTGGAGCTGATACCCATGATTCCAAGATGTTTTCTCCATTACTGATGTATTTATATCATAATATGAAAATTGATATTAACTATGTTATCTTGGACTCTGGCTATGATGCATGGTATATCTATTGGTGGATCAAGTTGCTTGGCGGTAAACCTATCATTGCAATTAATCCTAGAAGTTCAAATACGCCTACGGCAGTAAATGAATATGGATTGCCTCGATGTAATGCTGGATATGCATATTATTATTGGGGGATTGATAAAAAAACAAGAAGGTATAAATGGAGATGCCCGATTAAAGCATCAAAGAAATTGGCTAAGAAGCTAAGATGTGATAATCGTTGTTGTAGTTCCAACTATGGCAAAACAGTCTATACTCACATAGAAGAAGATATTCGATGGTTTACCCAAGTCCCCAGAGGTTCACAGCTCTGGAAAGACATCTATTCAAGGAGAGCTCGAATTGAATCTGTTATTGGTGATATTGTTCTCAACAACGATTTAAAATCTCCTTCATTTAGAGGGACCAAAAACTTCTTTGTAAGGACTGCACTAGTTTGCATATTACAACATGCAAAAGCCATAGCTGAAACCCTCAGGAATTTAGAGTATCAAAATTTAGCTGTATAAGCTACAGGTAAAATACTCCATATTCTTTCGCACCTTAGGATTTCTTTGCCTTTTTACATTGGTAAATTATACCTAAATGCTTTGTTTTAGCAAATTTTCAATGTTCAATCCCATATACATATTCTAATTTCTATGTTTTACTATTTATCTGGAACACATATCCATTTTTATTCAATTTGCTGTACATCTAC
>CALGKJ010000155.1 GCA_937930535.1 uncultured Clostridia bacterium | reverse complement strand
CTTCAAACATTGGTGTTGACCCTTTTGTTTTATTTTATCATACGGTTTTCCAATTCATCTACAGGCAATGGTCTGCTTATATAGAAGCCTTGGATTTCATCACAGCCCATGCTTTGTAAAATTTTTAGCTGATCCTGAGTCTCTACACCTTCAGCAATAACCTTAAGATTCAGGGTGTGTGCCACCTCTATTATTGCTCTGACGATTGCGCAGGTATTTTTATCATCAAGTATATCTGAAATAAATGAGCGGTCAATCTTCAAGAAGTTTATTGGAAAATGCTTTAAATAGTTTAGGGAAGAATAGCCTGTACCAAAATCATCTATAGAAATATTAACCCCCATAGCCATAAGCTTTCCCAAGGTATTTACAGTAAAATTCAGATTTTCCATAGCCGCAGTTTCTGTTATTTCCAGCTCAAGCTCACTTGGGTTTACCCCAGTTTCCTTTAACACATCGGCAACAATATCCGCTAAGTGCTGTTCCTTAAACTGCCAGGCTGAGAGATTTACTGCAAGTCTTAAGGAGCTGTGTCCCTTAGCAGCCCATTTTTTAAGCTGCATACATGCTGTCTTAAGAACCCATTCATCGATTTGTTTAATAAAGCCTGTTTCCTCTGCAAGGGGAATAAATTCTGCTGGATATATTAAACCCCTCTCGGGATGCTGCCACCTTACTAAGGCTTCTATTCCTACCAGCTTGCCTGTTTTGCCGTTAACCTTGGGCTGATAGTGGAGCAAGAGCTCATTTCTTTCCAAGGCGTATCTAAGGCTCTTTTGCATTGTGAACTTATGTAACGTATTGATGTTAATATCGGGTGTATAAGCTTGATAATTATTTCTTCCCATCTCTTTTGCTTTATACATAGATGAAGCAGCATTTTTCAGTATACTGTGGGTATCATTGCCATGACCTGGATATATTGCTATTCCTATACTTGCGGATATATACAGCTCGTGAGTGTCGATCATAAAGGGACTTGAAAAGATATCTAAAATATTCTGGGCAATGCTATACACATGCTCATCATCCTTGAATTTTGTTAATAATATTGCAAATTCGTCTCCACCCATTCTAGCCACAGCATCGTTATCCTTATCAGCAGCCTCAAGCAGTCGTGAAGCTGCTTGCTTTAAAAGTTCATCACCTACGCAGTGACCAAAGGTATCATTAATGTCTTTAAATAAGTCTAAATCTATAAATAACAGAGCCAGCTTTCTGCCAACGGCTTCTGCATCACTAACCGCTATATTTAAGTAATCATAAAACAGCTTTCTATTAGGCAGTACGGTTAAATTGTCATAGTTTAATTCTACCAGTTCTCCATCCAATTTAACATTTTTATTAGAGCTGTCAATATTTTGAACAAGTATTATATATCCTAGCTGCGCACATTTTTCATCGAACATTTTATTAATTGTTAATGAGACGGTACAGCTTATTTCATTTTGAGATACAATTATAGCATTAAAACCAATCTCATCCTCAAAGTCAATAGCTTTTTCCAAGCCTGTGCCTCCATCATTTATATCATACAGCTTTAGAATATCAGTAAGGTTTTTGTTGATGGCATCTTTTTTACTATAGCCGCATAATTCTTCGGCAGCAGGGTTTAAATACATTATATTTCTATTTATATCTGTTACAACAATACCATTTCCCATATTAAAAAAGGTTGCTTTTAGATTGCCGATACAAAATAGCTCATTGCTGATATTGTGATTTGTTTTGTTTATTATCTTATGTTTAAGATAAATAATCAATAGAATTACAGCAGCTAAGAATAAAACAAATAACCAGGGTTTTCCATATAGTAATGCGGTTACACCGCCATTGATGTATTTTGACATTTGGGGTGAATCGGCATTAACACCAGCATAAGTAAACCATATGCTGCCGCAAATAGTGATTAGAAAAGCAATTATACTTTTAAATCTAATAAAACCTTGATTATTCAATAATACCACCTATTTCAAATTAATGTAATTCAATTATACAACAAAATCTGATAAATTTCGACAAATAAATTCGTTTTAGAGATAAATATTAAATAATAGTCAAAAATACCTCTGCTATCTTAGGATCAAATTGTGTACCAGCACATCTCTTGATTTCCAAAGCAGCTTCTTTTTTACTCTTTGCAACACAATATGGTCGGCTGTGAAGCATTACATCATATGAATCAACAACAGATATAACTCGTGATATTAGAGGTATATCTTCACCCTTTAAGCCCTGAGGGTATCCTGTGCCATCCCATCTTTCATGGTGAGCCAGTATATACTCAGCTACTGATGACATCTTAGGTGACGATAATATAATATGATAGCCAATCTCTGTATGCTTTTTCATAGTAGCCCATTCTTCGTCAGTGAGTCTGCCGGGCTTTAATAAAATACTGTCAGGTATAGCTATCTTCCCAATATCATGCATTACAGAAGCCAGAGCAAGCTCATCAAGCATATTATCGGGAAAATCCAAGGCTTTGCCCAGCTTTAAGGAAAGTTCTCTTAACCTTTCGGCATGTTCCTTGGTTTCCAAGGTTTTTTCTTCAAGGGTTGTTCTCAGGGAGGAAATTATCTCGCTTCTTATGCTTTTGCTTTGAGTAAGCTTGTTTCTATACATATTATCATCAGCTTCTCTGATAATATCCTTTATATGCTTGCTGTTATCTACTCTGGTTGCATAGCCAAGTGCTATGCTGGGCTGGATAGGATCTTGAGCAGCCTTTGAGCATAAATCTCTTATTCTGTTGCAGATTTCCATAGTTTCACGTTTATCCAGATGGGGAAGAACAATGGAAAACTCATCTCCACCTATTCTTGCTATTACTGCATCCTGGGGACAAACCTGCTCTATAATCCTTGCTGTTGCAGTTAACAGTGTATCACCGGATTTATGACCAAAGGCATCGTTTGCAAGCTTTAAACCATTCATATCACCGATTATTATACTAAATGGAAGTGTATTGCTGTTAACTAAAGATTCCAGAAATTCTTCGTAATACGCTCTGTTGTACAAACCAGTAAGCTTATCATGGTAGCTTAGATGATTTACCTTTTCTTCGGCGGCTTTACGCAAGGTAATATCCTGAGCCACTATCTGTATTTCAACAGGGTTGTTGTCTTTGTATACGATAGTTGATTTACTTTCCAGTACAATATTTTGTTTGTTTTTACTGGTTATTTCAAATTCCAGATAGCTGTCTGGATTTTTCAGCACATATTCCAGTCTGCTGATATTTTGCATACTCTCGTTATTTTCATAAGCTGCAATACTTTTTATGTTCATATTTAAAAGCTCATTATTATCATACCCTGTAACGTCAATACATGCTTTATTTGCGGAGGTAAAGCATCCGTTAAAATCCAGTGTGAATATAATGGCACATGCATTTTCAAAGAGGCTTCTGTATCTTTCTTCGCTTTCCTTTAGTTTTTGTGCGGTTTCTACCTGCTCAGTTATATCTCTCAATATACCCTTTTCTGCTATTAAATTATTACGGCTGTCACGTTCAAGCAGTGTCCATTCTTCTACCCATCGGATATTACCGTTTTTGCATACAATTCTGTAAGTATGTTTATACTCTGATAATTCCTTTTTCCTCGAATCCCAAACAGTATTTTGCGTTCTGCTTAAATCGTCCTCGTGAAGGATATCCCAGTAGTCTATTCTGCCAGAGTAAAAATCCTCTGCGGAATATCCGAAAAGCGATATATTATTTGTAACAAACTTTATAGGCTCATCGGGGACGATTGCCCACTCAAATACAACTATGGAGCTTTTTTCGATTATCTCATTGGCTTGATTAAGCTTCTCATTTGATATGCGGAGCTTATCCATATATAAAAGCTCTTTTGCATCTGATTCCGATTTGCAGCTTGATAAAACACCAAAGTAGCTTTTATCTGCTTTGGTATTTCCATTTGATATCAATAGTATATCCCCATGAGACTCAAGATCAATGTTCTCAAGCTGCTGTACAGATTTGTAAATCAGCTTATAAGCAAGAGCTATGCTGATACAAGTGCTGATGATTAATGAAATAATAATTGTCATATATAGCTTTAGAGAATTATCAGGAAAAAGCATGTAAATGGCAAAACAGCTTGTTAATAATAATAGAATAAAAGCTGGTAAGCTTTTTATAAACTCTGAGATTAGGACAGCTTTAAGAGAAGATAGGTTATTTCGCTTAGGTACGTCTATCATAATGGTCTCCCCCCCAGATATTTTTTATTAATATTTATGCTGATTTTAAAATAATATTATATGTTATGAATTTTGATTTTAGAATAACTATATATATTCTATACAAATACATGTAATTCCTTCTAACACCTGAAAGCTTTATATTATGACACCAGAAGCACCTTAAAGGGATATGTAAAAAATAATGAAATATACCTTGTTTTATGGTATTATTATAGTAGCGTATATATTTATATAGATATCATTATATCACAAACAATATATGGGAGAAATGTTATTATGAAGAAATTTCTTATAAGTGATGCACAAAATAGTAAATATGGTAGAACAATATATATAAATCCTCTGCCTCAAAAGGCTTGTACCTTTGACTGTGTATTCTGTCCCTTAGAAGAGCGTACAAAGTTGAAAACAGATAAGAGTGTTTGCTTTGAGGGCACAACTGAGTTTTTGTTACAGCTTGAAGAAAGTATTGCAAATCAGACTGCTGAGGCGGTATTCATAAGTGCAAATGGAGAAGCTTTGATAAACAAGCAGTTGATAGACATAATAAAGCTGATAAAAGAAAAAGGCTGTAAGGCAATTATTATTTCAAACGGCTATATATTTGATTATGAAGAGTATAGGTCAGTATTAAATCTATGCGATGTAGTAATCGGTGAACTGATGGCATCCAATGAAAGTGACTTTCAAAGGCTGCTAAGACCAATTGAAGGCTATACTCTGGACAAACATGTATCTAACCTAGAGAGCTTTAACAAGCAGTATGAAGGACAATTTGAGCTGTGTATAACGATTCTAAAAAGCTGCTCTGATAATGAGGAGGCTCTGGAGTTTTTTAGAATAGCTGTAGAAAGGATAAAACCAGACTTTACCTTTATTGAAACTCCAAGTGAAGAAAAATTTAAAATCCTTGAGGTTGATCACAACATCATGCAGTACTTTAAAGAAAAGCTGATGAATGTAAAAACCTTATAACTTTAAGAGCCGCTTTGTACAGCGGCTTTTTAAATGCCTCCATTCACGAGTTAACACTGCACTGCATATTATGATTATAAATAAGTTGAATATTATTAAATTTGAGGTTGTTTCTCTATACCTATATATTGCACCGAAAGTTGAGATTAAATTTTTTAGGTAGGTGTATTTATGAATTATGCAGTAATAATGTGTGGAGGTTCCGGCAGCAGGTTTTGGCCTAAAAGCAGAAAGAATTTCCCAAAACAGTTTCTTAAAACCGTTGGCGATAGAACAATGATTCAATCAACAGTGGACAGGATAAATAAATATATTCCTTTAGACAATATATATATGGTTACTAATAAATGTTATGCAGAAACCATTAAGACTCAAGTTCCTGAAATAAGCGAGCACAATATAATAATAGAACCAATGATAAAGGAAACAGCAGCATGTATAGGTTATTCAGCCATTAAGCTTTTGAAAAAGGATCCTGAAGCTGTCATGATAGTACTGCCTTCAGATCACTATATACAGGATGAGGAGGAGCTTCTGCTTACTCTTGAGCAAGGCTTGAAAATTGCCACTACAGATAATTGTTTGGTAACTATGGGAATAAAGCCTGCCAGACCAGAGACAGCCTACGGGTATATAGAAACAGGGAAGCGGCTGGAAGGCTGTTGGGAAATACCAACATACAAGGTAAAGAGATTTACAGAAAAGCCTAATAAGGAAAAAGCACAGGAATTTATAGATAAGGGTACATACCTTTGGAATAGCGGTATGTTTATATGGAAGGCATCTGTACTTTTAAAGCAATATAAAATGTTTTTGCCTGAGATGTATGAATGTCTGAATAATATGATAGAAGCCATAGGAACAGAGCATGAAGAAAAGGTTGTAGAGCAGGAGTATATGAAAATAGACGGCATTTCCATTGATTATGGTATTCTGGAAAAAACATGGGATGTATTCGTAATGGAAAGCAATTTTAAATGGGATGATATCGGAAGCTGGACTGCCCTTGAGAGATATCTGCATATTGATGAAAACGGAAACTCAACCAAAGGAGCATACAGCACTCTTGATACTCATAACTGTATCTTATGCAGCGACAAACGCCTTATCGCTGCGGTGGGGGTAGAGGATCTTATAGTGGTTGAAACGGATGATGTTATATTGGTATGCAAAAAGGAGCGGGATCAGGACATAAAAATACTGTTGAAAAGCCTAGAAGGCAGTGAGGAAAGCAAAAGTTATATATAGAAAATAAAATGATCAGGCAGCGTACCTGATCATTTTATTTCATTATAAACCTTAATTGTTTCTATAGCTGTCTTCTTCCACGAAAACGCATAAGCTCTTCTTAAAGCCTTTTCTATTAAATCATTGCGGAATTCACTATCAGTCAATACCTTATATATTGTTTCAGCAAGCAGACTATTATTTTGAGGATTAATTGTTATTGCACCATCCTGAACAATTTCAGGAATGGACGTTACATTGCTGGTAATGGTGGGTGTGCCGCAGGTCATTGCCTCCAGAGGCGGCAGACCAAAGCCCTCATAAAATGAAGGATAAACAAATAAGGAAGCGCAGTTGTAAAAGTAGGGAAGATGCTCATAGGGCACGTAACCTGTTAGTACCACTCTGTCACTGATGCCAAGGTCATTTATTCTTTTTGCAAGCTCATAATGGTTATCCTTTGAAGCCCCAAGCATAACAAGATCATAATGATCAGGCAGCTCCTTATACACACTGGAGTAGGCTTCCAAAAGTCCATCAACGTTTTTTCTTGGACTAAAGCCCCCCAGATACAAGATATATTTGTTTGTGTAGTTGTATTTAAGCCGCATAAAATCCAATGCCTCATTTTTATCCATCAGCTTAAATTTACTTTCTGCTGCCAGATAAGTAACCTTTATTTTGTCAGGGGATATATTAAAGTATTTTATGATATCCTGCTTAGAGTATTCGGAAACAGTAATAACCGCATCCGAGGCTTCCAATATGTACGGCATTTGATCCACAAACTTATCCAGATAGCTTTTGCCGCACGTTTCGGGCATGGTATAAGGTATCAGATCGTGTACAGTAACCACATAGGAGCAATATTTAATCCTTGGCAGACCCAAACCATTCTGTGGAAGATGAAACACGTTGGCTTTGCTTTTTGCCACTTGTGAAGGAAGGAAGGCTTCATCCCAAAACCTCTTATTTTTCTCACCAAATAAAGTAACGTTAATATTGTCCCTGTCAAGTAAAAAATTATAACCATCCTCAGGCCAAAAAAAGGTATAACGATTCTGGTTGTCAATGGACATAATGTTTTCCATCAGCCTTGCGGTATATGTGCCTATGCCGGTTCCGGCATAAAGCTTAGCACCTCTAGTGTCTATGCATATATGCATATATTTCACCTCAAGAAATGTCGTATTTTTTTACATAATAGATTCATTTATATTATATTAATGATGGCTTGTAATTGTTGACAGGATTTTTTATAAAAATATGGGATGAGATTTAGTTGAAGATTTGTATTGGAGTAAAGAGATAGAAGTTATATATCCTCACACAATTGTAGAAAATAGTTGAATAAATGTAAATAAGATGTAGAATTATAGAATGTTTTAGAATATAATAGAATTTGATTAAATTATGGGAGGCGTATACATGATTGTAAAATATAAGGTTTGAGATTAATAATATGCAGAATGATAGTATAGGAGAGCGATTTTGATAGTAAATCAGTGGAATAAGTAATAGCAAAGTAATACCAGAACAGCAGGTAATATACAACATATCCAAGTTTAATACTCAGTAATTGAAAACATTTTTTATATAGAAATAATAAGGATACTTAACGAATGTTAAATTTTACAGCAATAGTTTAGCTTCATATTAAGAAAGTCGGATAGTAATTTTACAAACAACAAAAGGGGGATACAATATGCACAAGATAAAACGCAGTTTATCCAAGTTTCTGGTATTTGCTTTGGTGATTAACATATTTTTAAATGTTGGTTTTAGTAAAGGACAAAATAGAATATACCTAGGTAATGTTGTTGAAGCTCAAGCTGGTATAAAAAAAATAGTAATGGGTTCTAGTCATGCTTTGTTATTAAAGGAAGATGGAACAGTATGGGCTTGGGGATCCAATTACTATGGACAGCTAGGCAATGGAACAAAGGACAATAGCAGTATACCTCAGCAGGTTGACGGACTAAGTGATGTGATAGATATAGCCAGTAGAAGGTTTTATTGCATGGCACTAAAGGCTGATGGGACTGTATGGGCTTGGGGACATATCAGCTATATTCCAATAGGACATGGAACTAATATAGATAGACATGCACCAGTGAAGGTACTAAGCAACGTAAAATCAATATCTACTGAGGACACCTGTAGTATAGCGATTGGAAACGATGGTACTGCATGGATGTGGGGATATAACAGCTCTGGACAGCTAGGAGATGGAACAACCGATTACAAAGATAAGCCAGTAAAGGTATCATCACTAACTGATGTTAAAAAAATTGTATCAAATGGTGTACATAGTGTAGCTTTAAAAAATAATGGAGAGGTGTATGCCTGGGGCAGAAATTACTATGGACAACTTGGAATAGGCAATGAAACTGATAGTTTAGTACCTGTGAAGGTATCAACTTTGACAGACGTTAGCGATATAGCAATTGGGTATTATAGCAGTATAGCACTAAAGACTGATGGAACAGTGTGGAGCTGGGGCTATAATGATTATGGGCAGTTAGGTATTGGAAGCAACGTTAAACAGAATTTACCACAAAAAGTTAATGATCTTATTTGCATTGATGCTATTATAGGCGGCAACGGTAATTATATGGCATTAAAGGAAGACGGAACAGTATGGGGGTGGGGGAATAACTACCATGGTCAACTAGGTGATGGCACTACAACTAATAGACTTAGTCCAACGCAAGTACTAGGATTAACTAATGTATCAGAAGTAAAAAGCGGAGGAGGAGGCTTTAGTGTAGCTAAAAAAACTGACGGAACAGTATGGACATGGGGATGTAATGGGAATGGACAGCTAGCAGATGGAACCTTTATAAATAGAACTACTCCGCAGAAAGTAAATGGAGCTAGTCAAGTTTCAAGTATTGTATGCAATTCAAATGCAGTTTTGATAATAAAAAATGACGGCAGCATGTACGGTTGGGGAGAAAATGGTAACGGTCAATTAGGTGATGGCTCAGTATTTTTTAGAAGCAGACCTAAGGTGATATCAGACTTGGGAGACATAAAGAAGATAGATATTACGCAGAATCATGTAGTAGCACTAAAAAATGACGGTACAGTATGGGCGTGGGGTAGTAATTATTATGGGCAGCTTGGATTAGATGCAAGTATATTAAGCATGGATAAGCCCATACTTATATCAGGATTGAGTGATGTAATTGATATAAGCTGTGGCAGTATTCATACTATAGCACTAAAAAATGACGGTACAGTATGGTCATGGGGTTATAATTATTTCGGTCAGCTAGGGAATAATACCACAACAAACAGCAATATACCAGTAAAGGTATCGGGACTATCTGGTATTATAAAAATATCGACTAAAGGTGAATATTGTCTAGCATTAAAAAATGATGGAACAGTATGGGCATGGGGTCATAATTATTATGGACAGCTAGGAAACAATACTACAGAAGATAGTGCTATACCTGTACAAGTATCAGGAATAAATAACATTGTAGATATAGAAAGTGGACATTATCATAGTATGGCTGTAAACAGTGCAGGAAGAGTATTTACTTGGGGGAGTAACGAGCAAGGACAGCTTGGCGATAATAGCTTGGGAGCTTTCTCATTAATACCTGTCTATACAACAAATAGTGCAAGTACAAATAAAATATATTGTAGTGATTATTCCAGCTATGAGATAAGAACAGATGGCTCTGTATATTCATACGGATATAATGTCTGTGGACAACTTGGGGTAGGCAATACTGATAATCAAGCTACTCCAACAAATGTACCAATTATTGATCCTATAAGTAAGCTTGCTGTAAATTATAATTTTGTATTAGCATTAGGGACAAATGGCAGTGTATATGCTTGGGGGTATAATCTATTTGGTCAGATTGGTGATGGAACAGTAAATAACAGAACTAGCCCAGTGCAGGTAGGCGGATTGTCTAGTATAATAGATATTTCTAATGGCTATGCTCATAGCTTGGCATTAAAAAGTGATGGGACAGTATGGTCATGGGGATATAACTCACATGGGCAACTAGGAGATGGCAAACTGGACAACAAAAGTATTCCCATTCAGGTATCGGATATAGATAACGTAAAATCAGTATTAGCAATTAATAGTACCAGCTTCGCATTAAAAAATGATGGAACATTATGGAGCTGGGGTCATAATGACTTTGGCATATTAGGTAATGAACATTTTATTTATTCATCCAATACTCCAGTACGGGTTATACTAAACTCAGTAAAAATACTATCAGCCCAAATTGACACAGTTTCCCAAAAACAAATCAAAGCATCATGGACAAGCAACGAAGCATCAGGCGGTACATACTACACATTGGCAGCATTTGATATGAGCGGAAATCTGATAAAACAAAACGAATGGACAACCAACCTTAGTGATACAATAACAGGACTTAATGCCTCAACTACATACAAGCTAAGGGTAAAGGCAAAGGACAGCTATGGATACATTACTGACTGGCATGATATAGGTACAGCAGCCACTATTTCATGGGGCATAAGTTTAGATATTTCAAATATTACGCCTACAACAGCAGATTTGATTATAACAGACAGCAATTCAGATACATTCGATTATCAGATAGTGTGCGGCAGCAAATATCTGAATAGTACTGGCGAGCTGATAGACATACCTGTATGGGTGTCACTTCCAAATAAAACTATTTCAGTAGTAAATCTAGTGCCTGACACTGAATATGCCTTCCAAGTGAAAGGACGGACTTCAAAAGGAGATGAAAGCAGCTTCAGCGAAACCGTATATCTGCATACAACTACAGAAGTTGACCTTGGTAGTTGGACAGCTAAGGCTAATACTCCAACTGAAAGATACGGATTAAAGACAGTAGCAGTAAACAGCAAAATATATAGTATAGGTGGTTTTGCAAACAATACATATATCAGCAAAACAGAAATGTATAACCCTGCAACAAATGAGTGGACAGCAAAAGCAGACATGCCTACAGCAAGACGCTTTTTAGGAGCGGCAGAAACAAACAACAAAATATATGCAATAGGTGGATTTACAAATAGTGGTATGACCAGCGCAGTAGAGGAATACGACCTTGAAGAAGACAAATGGACAACAAAGGCAAGTATGCCAACTCCAAGACATTTCTTAGGTATAGGGGTAGTAAGCAACAAGATATACGCAATAGGCGGATATGCAGGCAGCAGCGGTACAAATAAGGTGGAAGAATATGATATAGCAGCAGACAAATGGCTGACAAGGGCAAGTATGCCTACAGCAAGATATGGCTTGGAAGCAGCAGTGGTGAATGACAAAATATATGCAATAGGCGGATATACAAGCGAAGGTATTAGCAGCATAGTAGAGGAGTATGATCCAGCAACAAACCAATGGAAGACAAAATCAAGTATGCCCACTGCAAGATATGGCTTTGCAGTAGCAGTAGTGAATAACAATATATATGCGATTGGCGGCTTAACTGGCAGCGGAAGCACAAATGCAGTAGAAAAGTATAATCCTGCAACAGACCGATGGGAAGTAGTATCAAATATGCTTACTGCAAGACACTACTTAGGAGCGGCAAAAGTAAGGAATAAGATATATGCAATAGGAGGATATTCCTCAGCTACTGGATATACCAATACAGTAGAAGAATTTATCCCGCCGCAGCCACAAAATATAACCTTGAGTATGGAGTCAAATAACTATAGCTTGCAGTTTGGCTCACAATTTGATGTATATGTCAAAATATATGGAGCAGCAAATATCTATGCAGAGGATTTTAAAATAAACTATGACAAAACCCTGTTTGAGCTTGTAAATGCACAAGTAATCAACCAAGGCTTAGGCATATACCAAAGCAGCCAGTCAACACCGGGACAATCAAGGTACATAATAGTAAGCAAAGGAACGGCTAACGGCATCAACGGTACTGCGCAACTATTAAAACTGACCTTTAAAGCTATAGCATTGGAAGGCAAAGGTGATATAGCAATATCCTCCGCACTTGTAGCTGATGGAAGAGGAGTGGAAATAATTCCAAAGTGTCTAGGAAAAACCTTTACAATAGAAAAGTCTACAGGTGATGTTAATAAAGATGGAGAAATTACTCTAGCTGATTTGGCAATAATAGCAAAGCTATTTAATACAATGCCAGAGGAATGGGGTACATACTATCCAGATATAAATCAAAATGGTGAAATTGAGGATATAGATTTATCGACAATAGTAGAATCAATATTTAGTGGTGATATGCTATAGCGTTATATGGGACTTTGTTCTATTACAATGCAGTGCTTGGTACTCAAAATACAAAGGTAAAATATTAGAATAGCACATACACTCAAAAAAGGAATAGCAATTCATAGAATGTCTATGAGATGTTATTCCTTTTATTTTTCAAAATGCGGTTAAAGTGCTTAATTGTTGACAGGATTTTTATAAAACAATAACGCAAATTATACCCAATATATTCATTATATGGTATAATTAAACTAGAGATTGAATATAGAGCAATTTATGTTAATAAATTCAATGGTAGATGCTATTAGATGCTAATTACACATAAGGAGGAGCTTTATGGAAAAAATCTTAGTTATTGGATGTGATTCGGCATTAAATGAGCTTTTATTGTCAACTGCAAAAAAGTTTAGTATGGATGTTAAAACTGTAAATGTCGATTCAATTATTAAGGCTACAGAAATAGCAGTAGATAAGCAGGTTAAGGCACTCTTTGTAAATGTAAAATTTATAGACTACAGTGAAATTGAAGGAGTAAAACAATTATGTGAAACAAGTAAATATTATGCTATACCCATTGTTTTCATAATTGCAAATTTAAGTAAAGAAATAGAGATATTTATGAAAATTCATTCTTACAACTACCTATCAAAGCCCTATGATCAAAAGGAGCTAGACAAAATATTCAATAATATATTAAATGACCCTGGGATTAATACGTCAGAAGAGGATGATCTTAAGCTTTTTTTAAAATTTAAGGATTGGACAACCATTATAGCTCAAAAGGATATAATATTCGTAGAATACCTAAATAGAAAGATAGTCATAAACACAATAAAGGAATCAATAAAATATATTCATATGCCGATGAAAGCATTTAAAGAAAAACTATCTGATGACTTTGTACAAATCCATCAATCTTTTATTATTAATAAACGATTTATTCAATCCATTCAACGAAGCAATCAATCATTAAAACTAAGGGGTATAGAGCACCAATTGCCTATAGGACGAAGCTATAAACAAAAAGTCAACAGCTCAATTGATGGGCTATAGCAGTTGTATTTTATATATCTTTTTATATTCAAGCCAAATAATCAAAGAAATTTACTGAATAGTAAAAAAATATATAAATTGTAATTTATATCATGTATACTTAGTATGAAAATGCATTTTCATTACTAATTAAATTAAAAGGGGGACAATCTAATGATAAATAAGAAAAGAATAGTATTCATTTCAAAAGTCCTGGTAATTTGCATGTTATTACTTAGCTTCTCTATCACTGCATTTGCAGAAAAGGATGATAATGATAAGGATAAAGATATTCGTTCATCAACTACTAGCACAAGACAGCCAGCAGATATAAGCGAATTAGAGATGTTTCTTACAGAACCTACAATAGAGATGAATAGAGCTGTATCACTAACTGTTAAAACCCCATGCGATGCACAGTATATTAATGCACATTCAAGCTGGATGTATGATTCAAATAGAGCGGTTGAAGCAGCAGATGATTATTTATATCCGCTATATGGTGTAGATTTTTATACAATTTCTCAGGTTTCATTTACATCCACAACTAATCCATCAACAACATTGTCTAACCTATATAATACCTATAATACACATGCTAATATGATAATGGGATTTGTAGGAAGAAATACAGGAAGCTATGCTAACCTATTTGGTATGGCATATGTAAATAGAAATACAATGCTAATAAGAGATTGGAATCTTGGCGAGAATAAATTGACTATACTTCACGAAGCAAGTCACTGCTGGGGAAATACAAATGACGATTGCGGAACAACAAATTGCATAATGGATTATGGAACTACTGCTTCAAGTCCATACTTCTATTGCACTAGCTGCAAAAGCAAAACAAACTTCCCTAAATAGTATAAGGCTGCTATATAACTGTAAGGATGAATGAGAGTTTTTCTCATTCATCCTTACAGTATAGTATCAGATAAAAAATTTCCTATATTTTGGACGCAGCAAATGAGAGTAAATATAAGCATAAAGTACGTTTTTTAGATTTCGAGGTGATTTAATTATGATTAAAAAATTAGTGGTAATACTGCTAGTGCTTTGTATAGCAACAGCAGCTATATTATATCGGGTAAACACTAAACCCGTTGCAATTGTTTATGATAATATGAAAATATACAAGAAGGATATTAAAGCCTTAGCTGTTGATAATAATATATCATTTGAAGAAGCTTTGGAATTAAAAATAAATAGTTTAATTGAGATGAAAGAAGTTGATAAATATAGTATAAGCATTAATGACGAATACATAGAAGAATTAATACATGAGCTGGAAGAGCATCAGCCGGAAGTATATTCCGCAATAGTAAAAAAAATGCCCTTAGAGCAATATAAAAAAAATCTAAAGGAACACCATATGAGAATCGAATTATTTAATATCATTACTAAGGATTATGTAAAAACCATTGACACCTCAGATAAGTCTTTAAAGGATTGGCTGCAACATAATGGTATTTCAAACTATACAGAAGAAGAGTTTGAAAACCTCAAAACCAGAATTGTTGAAAAGCTGATTGCAGAAAAATCAAAAGAGTACTATAATAAATGGCTGGCTGATGAGAGAGATACTCGCAGTAAAAGAATATAGATGAATACAAATTATAAGTGATCCCCCTTAAGGATATAAGGAGGTTCACTTTTTAACTTATATGACCTTTTACATATATATAGAATTCGTACATCAAAAAAATTTTTAAAATTTC
>CALGKJ010000154.1 GCA_937930535.1 uncultured Clostridia bacterium | reverse complement strand
AATAAATACCCTTTTGTACATTTATATTCAGCTTGTGTGAAACGTTTTCCATAAGTGCAACTAAATCCTTGTCATATACATTAGACATATCCGGGAAGCGTGGACCGAAGTCTTCTAGGTTTGCTCCTATTAATGGGTTATTACCCATCATATTTATGTGATCTGTAATAATCATAATATCGCCCGCATTAAAAGAAGGGTTTAATCCGCCGCATGCATTGCTTACCAAAAGCAGCTTTATGCCAAGAAGCTTCATTACTCTTACCGGCAGTGTTACATCCTGCATTGGATAGCCTTCGTAATAGTGGAAGCGTCCTTGCATTGCAATTACGCTTTTACCTTCCAGCTTACCAATCAATAGTCTTCCTGCATGTCCTACAACTGTAGATACAGGGAACTCTGGTATATCTGAATAGTCTATAACTATTGGGTTTTCAATCTGTTCTGCCAGTGAGCCTAATCCTGTTCCTAAAATTATGCCAATCTCAGGTATTATATCTATTTTACTTTTAATAAATTCTGTAGCCTTCACAATTCTTTCCATTAGGTGCATATCAAAGACCTCCTTGGTTTAAAAAATATTATAAAAGGTTTTAGATTCTTCCTATTATTGCCTTAATTAATTTTATAAAATTATTTTTTACTGCTTCAGCAGTTTCCATTACTTCGTGGTGACTTAGGGGTTGATTTAGTATCCCTGCTGCCATATTAGTAATACAGGATATACCCATAACCTCGACTCCAGAATGATTAGCTATTATTACTTCTGGTGCTGTAGACATTCCTACGGCGTCAGCTCCAAGTATTCTAAAGGCCCTTATTTCAGCAGGAGTTTCATATGTAGGACCTGTAAGATACATATAAACACCTTCTTGCATGCTTATACCAATTTCCTTAGCACATTCTTTTGTTATATTAATCATCCTAGGTGAGTATGCAGCTGACATATCCGGGAATCTCACACCAAATTCCTCTATATTAGGACCTATTAATGGATTATTGCCAGATAAATTAATGTGATCTTTTATTATCATCAGATTACCAGGCTTATAGTCTGTATTTACACCACCAGCAGCATTTGTGACAATCATTTTTGTTATTCCCAATGCCTTCATTACCCAAACTGGAAATACAGTCTGCTGAATTTGATAGCCCTCATAAAAATGAAACCTGCCCTGCATTACTGCCACCTTTTTGCCATTCAGTGTTCCAAATATAAATCTGCTTTTGTGACCTTCTACAGTTGAAACTGGAAAGTTAGGTATATCTTTATAGTCAATAATTATCTTATCTTCAACTTCTTCTCCCATTACACCTAGTCCAGAACCAAGTATGAGACCTATTTCGGGAGTAAAATCCACTTTACTCTTTATATAATCTCTTGCTTCATTAATTTTTGTTATTATATTATCCCTCATTTAGATACTCCTTCCTTATTGTGCATGTTCAATATAATATAACCAAAACGACATTATGTCAATGTTAACACTATACAATTTATAAAATACAAATGACGTTTCACATATTAACTCAAATGCGTAAAATGCTTAACGTCATTTAAAAACTATATTATTTCACTCTTAAAGGATTTTCCGTTTATTTCTATAGGTAACTCTAATAAATCAAGTATTGTAGCTCCGATATCACAGAAGCCTTTTCTTGTACCTAAGTCCGCTCCTTTTTTAATTTGCTTTCCATAAACAAGCACCGGTATGTATTCTCTGGAATGATCAGTACTTGGAGTTGTCGGGTCACAGCCATGATCGGCAGTTAATATCAGAACATCATTATCATTTAGATTTTCAATAATTTCCGGCAGTCTGTTATCAAACTCCAGCAAAGCATCAGCATAACCTTTTACATCATTTCTATGTCCATACAACATATCAAAGTCAACTAAGTTAGTAAATATTAGACCTTGCTTATTGGTTTTCATATATTCTATAGTTTTGTCTACACCGTCCATATTTCCATGGGTATGTATTGCCTCTGTAATACCTTGTCCGCAAAAGATATCTTCTATTTTGCCTACTGCCATTACATTTTTGCCATTGTCCTTTATTATATCTAAAAATGTCCTTCCGATAGGATTTAAAGAAATATCCTTTCTGTTGGAGGTTCTTGTATATTTGCCGCAAGCACCTACGAAGGGTCTTGCTATTACTCTTCCTACTGCATATTCTCCTGTCAGCATAGCTCTGGCAATATTACAAATTTCGTATAGTCTTTCCAGTGGTATTACTTCTTCATGAGCAGCAATCTGGAAGCCACTATCAGCCGATGTGTATATTATAGGATATCCTGTTCGTACATGCTCGTCTCCCAGTCTTTGAATTATTTCAGTACCTGATGCAACCTCATTTCCTAAGGTTTTTGTACCTATCAATCTCTCAAATTCGTCCATTATGTGTTTAGGAAATCCATTTGGAAAGGTTGGGAGAGGTTTTTCAAGTATCAAACCTGATATTTCCCAGTGTCCTGTTGTCGTATCCTTACCTGCTGAAATTTCACTTAATCTTCCATAGGAAGCAGTACAATCAGGGTTTTGCTTTAAGCCTGTACCACTAATATTGCCTATACCCATTTCATATAGGTTTTTTAATTCGAAGTCTTTGATTTCTTTCGCTATATTACCCAATGTATTGCTGCCCTCGTCGTTGTAAAGGTGAGCATCGGGTAATTCTCCTACTCCTACACTGTCTAACACTATTAGTACAACTTTGTCTGTCATGATTACCTCCTAAATTATAAAGTATAAAAGGGCTCTAAGCCCTTGGGTGTGCATTGCTATAGACTTCCATGATTTTGTTTTTCTTAATTTTGCTATATATTTGTGTAGTAGAAATATCGGAGTGACCCAGCATTTCCTGAATGGATTGCAAATCTGCTCCATTTTCTATAAGATGAACCGCAAATGAGTGTCTTAATGTGTGAGGCGTTATAGTTTTATTTATATTAGCTTTTCCAGTATAGTACTTTATTATTTTCCAAAATCCCTGTCTGGTCATTTTTTTTCCATGAAAGTTTAAAAATAATGCATTGTCACTATTTGTAGGATCCAATTTACTTCTGTACTCATCTATGTAAAGCTTAACATATTTTAATGCAATATTTCCTACAGGTACAACTCTAACTTTATTATCTGTAGACTTGCACTCCATAAATCCATTATCAAGGTTAACATCAGTTTTTTCCAAGGATATAAGCTCTGTAACTCTTATCCCTGTTGCATACAAAAGCTCAAGCATCGCCTTATCCCTTGCCCCCTTAGGGTCTACGGGAACAGGCTGCTCAAGGAGCAAGTCCACTTCCTTTTTAGTCAGAACTGATGGCAGCTTTTTCTCTACCTTTGGTGATTCTAAGTTTATTGAAGGGTCAGAATCTATGTACCTCTCATTATACATGTATTGATAAAAACACCTTATAGATGCTAAGCTTCTGGATATTGTCGATGTTGCTTTACCATTTTTCTGCAAGTAAATGAGATATGTAATAATTATTGTTTTTGTAACTGTTTCTACAGTTATGTTATTTTCATGGGTATACTTTTCGAATTGCTTTATGTCTCTACGATATGACTCTAATGTATTTGCTGATAATTCTTTTTCATTTTGAATGTAGTTAATAAACGAATCAATGTAATTCATAGAGTTCTATCCCCTTTATACGATTATCTTATTTACTATTCAACATGTAGTATAGAAAATCCTCCAATAAATGAAAAATTTACATAAATAATATTAATTTTTTTATTAAAAAACACACCTTTACGTAATAAGGGTACTCATTCAGTATGTTGTTATATACAAAAATCGAATTGCCCTTTGGCTGCATATTATCTAAAAAAATGTTTATATAATTGTCTATTATTTGAGGAACTATAAATAATATCAGAAAAAGAAGTAAAAATAGTTTAACAAATAATAATAACAGAGTATTAGCTTGTTTAGTGCTCATAATAACCTCCGTACACAAGCTGTATAGGGCAGATATGCCGCTAGTATTAAGCTACATATGGGATTACTATCCTGATTAAAAACGGTGTTAAGTATGCTTCTATTAATGTTCCGGCAAGTAGTGCCGCAAGCAGTATTATTGTAGTAGTCAAATAGGGTGCTATATATAATGCAATTTCATTTCTCTTTTTTTGATATTTATTTCGCAATACTGTAAGGGAAAGATATAAAGAGCACACACACATGATGATTATTACCGGTATACAAATCAGATTTTGAGGCAGTATTGATACTAATGATAGTAAGTATCCCCCGCTGCCAAAGCTGCGTGTTAGAAAAGCTATAGTAAAACCAATGCAGAAACCTCTAAAACCAGCAGCAATGGGTAATGTAACAACTCCAACGTAAGAAAGCCCTGATAAAAAAATAATGATACAGGTAATAAAATTGAATTTTACTGACTGACGCAAGATATCTGCTGAATGTATGCCCTCTTCATGGGAGATATTAAGAAACTCTTTAATATATCCATGCAATTCAGTACTTGTGCTGCTACTAATATTATTAACGGTTAAAGCTCCTATAGATACGCCAAGAATAAAGAAAAATACTATCACTGAATATAGCCAGATATTTTCAGACAAGTGTCTTTTAATATTAACGCTTAGTCCATTCAACTAATACATCCCCCTTCAGCTTTTGTCCATCTATATATGATAATATGCCGAGTGGGTTTATATTATGATTCAGGTTTATGAGAAGAAATATGCAATTTTAAGCTATATCTGCTGGTTGTTTCTCTATAAGAAGCTTAACCATCATTACTGCTATTATGGTTTTGGCATCCTTTATTATACCTTCTTTAATCATCTGCACAGCCTCATCAAGCTTATACTTATAAACGTTTAGAAATTCATCCTCATCTCTTGCAGCTTCTCCTTCCACAAGATCCTCTGCCATATATATATGGACTACTTCATCAGTATATCCGGGCGAAGGATACATTTGAGTAAGGAATATTATTTTAGAAGCAGTCAAGCCGGTTTCTTCCTTTAGCTCTCTAGAACCGCATGTCTCAGGCAGCTCTCCCTTTTCCAGCTTTCCTGCTGGAATTTCTAATATTTCAGCTTCGTATGGTTTTCTAAATTGTTTGACTAAATATATCTCATTATCCTTGTTAATAGGTATTACAGCTACTCCGCCTGGATGAGTAATTATTTCTCTTTCTGCAATTGCGGCATTTGTCAATTGTACATTATGAATATCTAGAGTGATTACCTTTCCACTATAAATATTTCTTTTATTAATGGTTTTTTCATTAAAATTCATATTTTTATACCTCCAGTAATACACATATAAAACTAAGACACTTTAAAGCAACTGTGAAGCCGCTAGACAATTTTAACATTTTTATTGGGGGATGTATATATGTTTAAATACCAAAAACACAAAGGCTTGTATTTCACCGGTAAATTTTCTGATTTAATAATACGCTTGTCAGAAATTCAGGATAAAAGCATTAGCTTATATGATTATATAAACAAGCAAATTAATCCAAGGCTAAATTGAAGCTAACGCAAGCAAAGACGCCGCTCCACAGGCTATGAAATATTCCTTATCCTCATCATAGCCTTTTCCCATCTTATTTAGGTATTCTTTGGCTTCTATTAGTGTTTTTTCAATATCAGCAATATCTATATAATGAATTTTATGCTTGCTTGCAATATTATGCTGGCTTAGCTGCTCTTTGAGCAGCTCCAGTTTTTCCGTTTCATACTTAGGTATTGCAATATTGGCGGTAGTATTGCTTATTTTTTTTAATATTGTAACTGTATGATGGCTTAATCCATAGTGTCTTTCACGGTTATCAGCAAAGGAAATTCTAGGCACAGCTATTGCACAACCATTATAGGCATTTACAGCATCAATAATATAGCCTTGCTCCAGACCGCTGAAGCCATATTGAGTATCTGTGCCCACTATTCCTGGTCCCATGCATACAATTACAGTGTCCGCATTATAGATTGTTTTAGCTGCTATCAGGGCTGAGTATATATTAACACATTCTATATCTCCTCCAAATGCATTGCCGCAGGTAATAGCTGCATGAATAATTTTCTCTTGTTTCAGTCTTCTCACTATATCGCTTATCCAGATTGGCAGTGCTCCGCCATCAGTCATTATGTAAACTATCCTAATTTGTGGACTAATAGCTTTGAGACATATTGAGGCAGGTGCTAATACGCTATGCAGACTGCCTATTATTACAGGAAGATTGTACAAATTATCAAATTCGTTAAAAAGATTATGATATCTGCTTTCCTGAGCTTCTGCAGAAAGACAATTAAATTGGATGGGTGTATATTTCAGCTTCATTATGTGTCCTTCTTTATGGGTTGTATTAGCATTAGAGGATAAGTTGCATAGCACGAAGTGGTACCCCCCTGTTCCCAAGCTTAAATCTACAGCAGTGGTGTTGAGTATTACATTATCATCAACCTCAACTTGTCCTGTTATGTCATTATAATTTATGCATTTGTATGTTTTATCATTAATCTTTATATGAAAATTTGTAATATACTGATCCTTATATACTATTTCCTCAACTCTTGCTGTTATGGTGTTTATCATGCCGATACACTAACCCCTTCCGATATTGTCAATATATGAAAGAACCTTGTTATTCCTTATTATTTCTGTCAAAGATTTTTTTTCTGCTAAAATATTTAGAAATGCAAGTAGTAGAATAATAACAATCTTAATATCGTTATTTAATAGTTGAACACAATAATACCCTAGTGTAATTCCATAAATATTAGAGCCTACATCTCCCAGCATGCATTTTTCATTTAAGTCATAATAGAGATATATTATTGCAGATGATAATAATATTATTAAGGGCAAAATTCTATATATTTGAGATAAATTAAAAAATATCAAAGGTACTGCTGCAACAATCATTATCTTTGTACTTCTTCCAGGTCTCAAATCCAGAAGATTAAGCGTATTTGTAGAAAGAACAACAGTCAAAAAATTTACTATAGCTTCTATAGCATTTCCAGATTCCGTATAGCTAATAACTATTGCCAGCAGTGCACCTGTTGAAGCTTTGATAAAGCCAGTGGTCAATTTTCCTCTAAAGAAGCTCATAACATGATTTCTTATGCCCTTAATATTCTTTTCACCTATAAGGTCATCAAGCAACCCTATAATACCCATACAGCATATTATAAACAAATATCGTATATACTCTTGATATTGAATTGTCTGTTGTAATATAAGAAAGGTTACGGAGACCAATAATATCGGTATAAATACGATACCTCCTATTGCTGGTATTATTTTGTTTCTATAATTACTTCTTACACATTCACTTTCCTTAAGCATTTTAAGAATAATCGGAATAAACATAAATGATATTACAAGTGTAAATGCTATTACTAATATTATAAATAGCTCCATCAAATTATCTAACCTCTTTAATTATCGTATGTAGTATATCAATTAACTGCTTTCCTCTGTGTACAAAGCCTTTAATATCTCTTCCTGTTTCTCTATGATGTATACTAACAGGTACTTCAATAATATTTAATTTATTTCTGACAGCCTCTAATGAGAGCTTGAATTCCAATCCAAAGTTATCTGGTATTTCTACGCTTCTTAAAAAGTCCAAGGGCATAATCCGTTGACCGCTCAACAATGAATTTATTTCTCGAGAGGTCAAAATATAAAATCCTTTTCTTGATGTATATTTCACAATTCCAAAGCCGCCTTTTTTTAGCGGTGCTGGGAGTAATCCAATAATCATAGCGTTGTCTTCGGGTATTATCTTCTCAATCAGTAGTCTTATCTCAAATGCGCTTTCACATAAATCTGCATCAACCAGAGCAACATATTTATTTGATGCATACTGTAGTGCCTTTTTTATAGCATGACCTTTTCCCATATTATTGTCATTCCTGAGAACTAATATGCCATCAAGCTTATTTATTTTATCAAATGTATTATCCTTGGAACCGTCATCTACTACTATGATTTGATTGATTTCACTTATTTTTTTTAAACCAGCTATTGTTTTTGTTATGTTTTCTGCTTCGTTATAAGCAGGTACGATGGCAGTTACATTTTTATGCACAATGTTTCCCTCGCTTTGTATACTTCGTAGCTTTCCCTTTGAAGCTCTTCTTTAGCAAAATTATCGCTTACATTACTCATATTAATGAAATTGCTATACAAGGGTATCATCAAGCTGCTGAAGCCCCTGAAATCTATGAGCTTGTGGCTGATTTTTATTCTTGTCAGCAGGGTGCTGCCCATACCATTCCTTCCCTTTTCAAGGAAATCATGCATGCTGGTATGTCCTCCAACCAATACAATTTGTTCTGCTCCCAAATCATAGGCAAGCAGTAAGGCTACGTCTTCACTTGTACCGGGCATAGGTAATATTTTATATTTGAGATTCATCTTATCTATTCTTTGAATGCATGGACAGCTTCCATCAGCATAAGCATGCAATATTATCTCTTTGCTTTTATATATTCCAATATCAGACACGCTGTCCATATCACCAATTAGTATATCAGGAGTATAACCATTGTTTAATAATATGTCCGCACCACCGTCTACGCCAACTATAACAGGGTTATAATAGTTAATATAGTTGTGCAAAGCTGCAAGGTCATTGTCGCAGCCCGCTCCACGTACTACAACTAAAACATGCCTATTTTCTAAGCTTGTGTTTATCTGAGGATACTTGCAATTTATAATAATCATGTCCTTTTCATTCTGTGCATGTATTAGCGTGTTTTCAATAAAAGCTTTTAACTCATTGCTTTTATTGGCTTTGGAGATTTGAAGCATTCCGTCTACATATTCATTATTTATCATAATACATACCTTACTGTAGAAATGATTATTATTAACTATTATGTCACCATTGTCCTTTATTATTATATGATCTCCATCCCTGAAAAAATCAAAGGGCAGTGCAATGTCAAATAGCTTAATACCATTATGTATGAGTAAAGGGGTTCCCTTAGCTTCATATCTGCCAGTCATGGATTTGCCTGTATTTAGGACAACCTTTACGCCGCTGTCTATAATTGATACTGCCGCTAATTCGTCAATATCATCATGTGATAATAATGCTATATCTTTTTTTTCTAGGTATTTTACAAGTTCCTTAGTTTTTTTACCCGTCTTTATTCTTCCCTCAATTATCATTTACGAGCCTCCTATGTACAAAAACTACATAAACCTTTTCTAATTTGATTATTTATCCTTCCAATGTTATTATTGAATCTTATTATCAAAAAAATTCAAATTTACTTGCATAAATGCAATATATATATTTTTTTTACTAAATTTTAAGGAATTGAAGGAATTTTCAACAGAGTATAATACTTTAAAGCATATTGTAATAGTATTTGTATATATTTTGAATCATGGTGATATTCTATAGATAACCAGCTCTAAAACTCAAAATACTTTTCGTTAAG
>CALGKJ010000153.1 GCA_937930535.1 uncultured Clostridia bacterium | reverse complement strand
AATGTTTACCTTATCCTCAACTTTGGACTTTGAGGACTGTGGTCTAAATTTCTTCATGACAATAGATCTAATGCCTAATTTACGCATTAGCCTTTGAACTCTTTTGAGGCTGATTTTATTACCATTTTCAATTAGAGTATTATGAATCTTTGGAGCTCCATATCGCTTCTTGGATTCTTTATATACAGCTAGTATTTTATCTTCAAAACTTTTATTTTCAATAGCTCTAGGACTTAGAGACTTGGTCAGATATTTGTAATATGAACTTCTAGAAACCTTTAGAACCTTGCACATTAACTTTACACGGTATATATGTTTATGATTATCGATGAACTTAAATATTGTATTTATTTCTTTGTGAATATGGCCATGGCTTTTTTTAATATTTCATTCTCCTCTTCCAGCTGAGCCATTCTTTTAAGCATTGTTTGATAATCAGCTGAAGTAACAAATTTGTCTTTCTCCACTACTACAGGTTTGCTCTTATTTGTCCATCCTACGATAGTTGATTTTGATATGCCATATTCACTGCTCAGAGCCGCAATTGTTTTACCTGAGCTATGCAACTCTACTATAGTATTCTTAAATTCATAGGTATAATGCTTTTGACCTTTTGCCATCTGTAGACACTTCCTTCCTATTTACTTATTTTAAAGTGTTCGGCTTTTCGTGTCTACAATATTATACTAACACCAATTTGCTTCATCCAAGCAATGATGGGCATTACTTAATGAGCAGTGCTCTATTGGAAAGAATAAGTAGAATATCAGACACAGTAGTCACTGTATAATAATTACATTTTATTTATTTTATGCTATAATTAATGATAAGTGTAGTTATCAAATGAAAATTATAATTCGGAGGGGCTAAAAAATGAATGGTTTAATTGCTCATGCCATCGTACATAACGGCAAAGGTGAAGTCTTGATTGCAAAACGATGCAAGTATCGAAAAGGTGGTGTACTCAATGTACAGCCAGAAAAATGGGATTTTCCCGGCGGAACAGTAGAGAAAAACGAGCTGCCCAGAGATGCCGCAGTAAGAGAGGTTCTTGAGGAAGTAGGTTTAAATGTTGAGATAGATAGAATCGCTTACGAGTTTTCAAACTACGATGAAAAAAAAGACAAGGTATTTACAACTCTGGTTTATGTCTGCAATTTAACTGGCGACGAGGAAGTAAAGCTTAATCTGGAGGAGCACGATGAATATCAGTGGGTTCCAGTTGGCGAGCTAATAACAACCGACAAATTCGAACTGGTTTATTATGTCGCACCCTCTGTCACAGCTTTAAATAAGTAAGACTCTTTGAGCAACTATATGTCTAAGGTACTTAAAATTCTATCTTAAATTTACTGCTATCAAATAAAAAACTGGCGATAGCTTCAAAAGACAGATGGCTTATTTAAGTGTACCCAAAATCTAGCAGCCCAAGAGATGATAAAAAATCTTCATCTTTTTTTGAGCTGTTTTCTATTTTTATATAAAAAAGGAGCATTGCAATCTACATTAAAGTAGTTTTGCAACACTCTCTCTAATCTAAAATGCAAAATTTCCTTTTATAAATACAGGCACTTCTTCCCCATTATGAGTAACAGCCATAATATCAAGATCCGCTGTTCCTATCATAAAGTCCTCATGTGCTATGGAGCTGTTAAGTCCACGTTTTTTCAGCTCTTCGCCGTCCAGCTTTTCTCCGTCCTTTATACATATAGGATAAGCATTGCCTAGTGCAAGATGGCAGGCTGCATTTTCATCGTATAGTGTATTATAGAATATGGTTTTTAAATTTGAAATCGGCGAATCGTAGGGAACTAAAGCTACTTCACCAAGGTAACAGGAGCCGTCATCCCTTTCGATAAGACGCTTAAGGCTTTCATAGCCTTTCTCGGCAGTAAATTCAACTACCTTGCCATCCTTAAAGGTAAGGGAGAAATCTTCAACCAGCGTACCATTCAAGTTCAAGGGCAGCGAGCTTACTACCTTGCCGTTTACTCCAGTTTTCACTGGAGCAGTATATATTTCTTCCGTAGGCATATTGGCCATAAACTCTCGTCCCTCTGGTGTATAATCTGCTCCGCCGAACCATACATGGTCTTGGGGAAGCTCAAGCTTCAAATCAGTACCATAAGAATTTTTAAAATGCATATATTTAAACTGCTTGGAATTCAGATAATCCATTCTGACTTTTAATTGGCTTTTATGCTTTTCCCACTCTGCAACCGGATCATCCTTATCTGCCCTTACAACCTTGAATATTGCTTCCCAAAGCTTATCTACTGCTTCCTCATCTGTGGCATCAGGATATACCTTCTTTGCCCAAGATTTGGTAGGAATAGATACAATACTCCACACATGTCTGTTGTTCATAGCACTCTCACGGTATTCTTTAAGGGCAGTACCTACAGCCTTGCTATTTCTGGCTATTCTTTCGGGGTCAACGTCACTCATAAGCTCAGGATCTTCTGCTGAAATAAATAGAAAAGCCGCTCCTTTATGCAGATTGGATAAATAAAATTCCTTTCTCCATTCTGGAAACTCATCAAAGACTTCCTCTGGGGCATTCATAAACTTAATCTTATTGAGTAATTCGTCTACCCACTGCACTACAACCTCTCTTGCACCTTCCTTGTATGCTGTTTCTGCTACGATTCTCGTAAACCATGCGCATTCTATGGGTGAGGTTATGACAAGAGTTTGATGCTTTTGCAGATTTATACCAGTTTTCACCATTAGCTTAGCGTACTTATCAAATAAAATATTTTTCACTTTACACTCTCCCTTTAATTTATTTATACAGCCTCACTGCCTGCAAACTGGCTGTTGTAAAGCTCGGCATAAAAGCCGCCCTTTGCCAGAAGCTCCTTATGATTTCCCTGTTCAATGATGCTTCCCTGATTCATTACCAGTATAAGCTCCGCTTCACGTATTGTAGACAATCTATGAGCGATTACAAAACTTGTTCTGCCCTTCATAAGGTTAGCCATAGCCCTTTGTATCAGTATTTCTGTTCTTGTGTCAACACTGCTTGTAGCTTCATCAAGAATCAATATAGCAGGATTTGCCATTATCGCTCTTGCGATTGTCAAAAGCTGTTTTTGTCCCTGTGAGATATTAGTAGCTTCTTCATTTAAAACTGTATCATAGCCCTCAGGCAGTGTGCGTATAAAGTGGTCTGCATGTGCCGCCCTTGCCGCTCTTACTATTTCCTCTTCTGTGGCATTCTCACGTCCGTAGGCTATATTTTCTCTTATAGTTCCATTAAACAGCCAGGTATCTTGAAGCACCATTCCAAACATGCTGCGCAGGCTGCTGCGCTTAATCTCTCTTATATCAACTCCGTCAATGGTTATTTTACCGCTGTTGATTTCATAAAAACGCATTAACAGATTTACAAGGGTAGTTTTTCCTGCGCCTGTAGGCCCTACAATTGCAATAGTATCACCCTGTTTTACTTTTATATTCATATTTTCAATAAGGGGAGTTTCTTCCACATATCTGAAATCTACATTTTCAAAGCTTACTTCACCCTTTGGCTGTTTTATCAGCTTTGCTTCTTCATTGTCAGCAAGCTCTTCCTTTTCGTCAAGCACTTCAAATACACGTTCCGCACAGGCAACAGTAGATTGAATGATGTTGGCTATATTGGCAGTTTGTGCTATTGGCTGAGTGAAGGATCTTGAATACTGTATAAATGCAGTTATATCCCCCAGATTTAGTCTGTTTTTAGTCATCCAGATACCGCCTACTATGCATATTATTACATAGCCAAGATTGCCTATAAAGCTCATCAATGGGAACATTATGCCTGATATAAACTGTGCTTTCCAGCCGGATTCGTACAGTCTGTCATTAACAGCAGTAAACTTTTCTATTGACTGCTTCTCATGTCCAAAGGCTTTTACAATCTTGTGTCCTGTATACATTTCTTCTACATGTCCGCTAAGCTGTCCCATTTCCTTTTGCTGGTCAGCAAAATGTTTTTGGGATTTTTTAGCTGTGAATACTGTTGCGAAGCCGTATAGGGGCATTGTAGCAAGCACTAGCAAAGTCAGCATGGGGCTTATTGTAAGCATCATTATCACATATCCCAATAGCTGTACCACAGAGGTAATAAGCTGTGTAAGACTCTGCTGTAGTGTGGTAGATATTGTATCAATATCATTGGTTACACGGCTTAATATTTCACCGTGGGTTTTTGAGTCAAAGTATTTCAATGGAAGTCTTGAAAGCTTGCTGTCAACATCTCTGCGCATGTCGTATACTGTTTTTTGAGCAACCCCTGACATTACCAACCCTGTAGTAAGGCTGAAAAGGGAGCTGATTATATAAAGCCCTGCCAGCATCAAAAGTATATTGCGTATATAGTTAAAATCTATTTTTCCATTTGTCTCTCTCACTGTTCTTATGGCATTATCAAGCTGGTCTTGAGTCATCTTTTTACTGTTTTGGGAGTCTTGCTGATTATTAGGCATTTTTTCACCCAGCACAATCAGCTTTTCTAGTATTTGAGCCTTTTCCTCCGCACTTTCTACTGTGTCTATTCTTGGCAGTGCCATAAATTCCTGTACAGCCTTAACTGCCTCAGGGTCTACAGAAGGTGTTGCAGTAGTCTGACCTTGTCCCTGAGTCATCATATTTATTATCTGCTCCGCTGTTTTTTCCTGCATTTCCGACATCTGTTGTATAACTGTTCTTGCAATAAAGCCATCTGCCAGCTTGTTCATAGCCTTTCCGGTTATTTTAGGAGCAGCTATTGCAAATACAGTGCTTAGGATTGCAAAAACCAAAACAATAATAAGATGTACTCTATTTGGCTTTAAATATTCAAGCAATCTTTTTAAGGTTCCCTTAAAGTTCTTTGCCTTTTCTACAGGCATTCCAAAGCCATGTCCGCCTCCGATACCGCCTCTGCGCTGGGACGGAGCATGTGTTTTTGTATTTCTTGAACCTTCACTCATGCTATCTCCTCCTCACCAAGCTGTGAGGCTACTATTTCACGGTATACCTCGCATATTTTCAATAATTCCTTATGTGTTCCCATTCCAACGATTTTTCCGTTATCCATAACAATAATCCTGTCCGCATCCATTACTGTGCCGACTCTTTGTGCAACTATAAGCACAGTTGCCTCTGCGGTTTCTTTTTTAAGTGCTGCCCTGAGCTTTGCATCAGTCTTAAAATCCAGAGCAGAAAAGCTGTCATCAAATATATAAATTTCCGGCTTTTTTACCAAAGCACGGGCTATGGAAAGACGCTGTTTTTGCCCTCCCGATACATTTGTACCGCCCTGAGCGATTTCATGCTCAAAGCCTCCCTCTATTTCGGATATAAATTCCATTGCCTGTGCTGTCTCTGCCGCATGTCTTATTTCTTCATCACTGGCATCATTTTTTCCGAATTTAAGATTTTCAGTAATTGTTCCCGAAAAAAGCACAGCCTTTTGGGGTACAAAGCCGATTTTATTACGCAAAGCCTGCTGGGACATTTCACGTATATCTATACCATCAACCAGCACACTTCCGCTGTCAACATCATAAAAGCGTGGTATAAGATTTAAGAGCGTTGATTTGCCTGATCCTGTTCCGCCTATTATTGCTGTTACCTCCCCAGGTCTGGCACTGAAGGAAATATTGCTGAGAGCCGGCTGTTCAGCACCATGATAGCTGAAGGTAACATCCTTAAACTCTACATAACCCTTTTTGCTGCTGTCATCCCTAACTTTTTCTGCATCAACAATCCCCGGAGCAACTTCAAGAACCTCGTTTATTCTGGCAGCCGCCGCCTGAGCGCGGGGAACCATAATAAACATCATGGAGAACATAATGGCTGCAAACATAATCTGCATTGCATATTGTATAAAGGCTATTAATGAACCCATTTCCATGCTTCCGCTGTCTATACGTATTATCCCGAACCAAAGAATGGCAACAGAGGTAAAATTCATAATCAGCATTAATACCGGCATAAGAAATGCCATTATGCGGTTAATTTTTATATAATTAGTGGTCAAATCCTCATTGGCATCATCGAAACGTACCTTTTCATGCTCTACACGGTTAAAGGCACGTATTACTCGGATGCCTGTAAGCTTCTCCCTAAGTACAAGATTTATTTTATCTATTTTGGTTTGAATACGCTTAAAAAGCGGTATGCCCTTTAATGCAATCAAGGTAATAGATAGCGCCAGCAACGGAATAGCTACTGCAAGAACCAAGGTCAGGGGCTTATCCTTTGATAATGCCATAATGATGCCTCCTATTGCCATCATTGGTGCCATTACCATCATTCTTAATATAAGTATTGTAACTGTCTGAACCTGTGTAACGTCATTTGTTGTTCTGGTAATAAGAGTAGATGTGCCGATTTTGTCAAACTCATGGAGTGAAAAGCTCTCTACCCTGCTGAATATCTGGTTTCTGACTATTTTTCCGAAGCCTACCGCAGCCTTTGAGGATAGGTAGCTGGCAATAACCGCACATAAAACTCCGCCTGCCGCTATAAGCAGCATTAGTCCGCCCATTCGCATAATATAGCCAGTGTCACCGCTCATAACCCCTCTGTCAATAATGTCTGACATAAGAGTTGGCAGATAAAGGTCAGAAAGTGTCTGCAAAAACACCAGAACCAGAACGCCTGTTATAAATGCGGTATAGGGCTTTAAAAATCTGGATAATTTAATCATATTATTCCCCCCATCAATGGATGTTCGTATTGTTTTTTCTGTTTAATCAGCTTCGGCATGTTTTGCCGGAAGCTCATGCTTTAGCAGCAGTTCTCTCAGCTTTTGGAGTCCCCTGAGTATATCTCTTATATCCTCCTTATTTGCTGATATAACCAAGCTGTCCATGAATTCATTAAGATCCTTCATAAATTCCTCGTGTATATCCTTGGTTTTATCGAATAGCTCAATATACACAACTCTCTTATCTTCTTCGCTTCGTACTCTCTTTATAATGTTCAGCTTTTCCAGTCGGTCAAGTATACCCGATACGGTGCTGTTTGCCAGGCTCATTTCGCTGCTTATATCGCTCACCTTCATTTTTCCACCCTTGGATAGTATTCCCACTATCATCATTTGGGGCACGGTCAAGCCGCAATCCTTCATTCTGTTTCTGAGATGCTGTGAGGTTAAGGATTTTATTTCTCTTATAAGCAGGGATATCTGCGAGCCCATTCCATCATTTGTCATTTACTCACCGCCTTTATTTTGTGTCCTAATATTTCGTATGCTAACTATTTTAATATAACATCTTATTCCAGAAAATGCAACAAAAACAATAAACCGACCAGCTTTAAAAGCTCATCATAAGCTTTTCCGTCCATAAAATATTGATACAAAAGAGGATTCATAAAAAATAGCAAGAATCTATAACTTAAAATTATAGGATAATCAGGGGGGGCGTTTTGATGAAGAAGGAAAATTTCACTTTTACCGATCCTCAAAATTATGAAATGTTTGTTTATAAGTGGAGTCCCGATGAAGCTGCAAACATAAAGGGTATATTACAGATAGCCCACGGAATGGCTGAAACAGCGGCGAGATATGAGAGACTTGCACAAGTACTGACCGACGAAGGTTATGTAGTATATGCCAATGACCATAGGGGACATGGCAAGACTGCCAAAAGTATTGAAAACATAGGCTATATCGGTGAGGACGGCTTTAATTGGATGGTAAAAAATCAATACCAGCTTAATGAAATAATCAGAAAGTCCTATCCAAAGCTGCCAATATTTTTATTCGGACACAGCATGGGCTCATTTATAGCACAGCAGTATATATCAGCTTACGGCAGTACATTAAAGGGAGTTATTCTTTCTGGCAGCAACGGCAGACAGGGGCTTGAGGCTGGTCTTGGTATATTTCTGGCAAGGCAGCAGCTTAAAAAGCATGGAGCCAGAGCAAAAAGCGATTTTCTTAACAAATTGTCCTTTGGCAGCTTCAATAAAGCCTTTAAACCTGCCAGAACCCAGTTTGACTGGCTGAGCAGTGATCCAGATGAGGTTGATAAATACATAAAGGATCCATACTGCGGAACTGTGTTTACTACCAGCTTCTTTTATGACTTTATCAGCGGACTAAAAAATCTTCATACCCAAAACATCCTAAATGGAATACCAAGGGAGCTTCCAGTATATATTATATCGGGTGATAAAGATCCTGTAGGAAAGTTTGGCAAGGGACCCACTAACCTTAAGAATCTATACGAAACCTTGGGAATAAAAGATCTCACTTTAAAGCTTTATAAGGATGGTCGTCACGAAATGCTAAACGAAGTTAATAGAGATCAGGTAATGCAGGATATCCTTTTATGGCTTAATGCTCATATTTAGCTTTTTTAAACATACTCCATAATAAGAGTAATCTTGAGCTATTTTGCTAAATAGGAGTAAAATTATAGAATAATATCTTTATTTGTCAAATATAGGGCTTTTATACTTAACCAGTATGTACTATAATTATATATGTTTTGTGTATAATAATTTTAATTTGTTCGTGGAGGTAAATATGCTTAGAACAGTAGCATGGTATACAAACCTGGCAGCCAGTCTGATAGTAAAAATACCTGCAATGTACAAGGTAAAGCGTCTTGGAGAATTTCTTGACCCTTTGGAAAAAGATAAGCTTGTGCATAAATTGGCTTCCAAATGGGCAGTGTCACAAGTTAAAATGAGTGGAGCTACGGTTAAGGTAGAAGGACAGGAAAATGTGCCCAAGGAGGGAGCAGTTGTATTTGTAAGCAACCATCAGGGCAATTTTGATATTCCATTGCTTTTAGGTTATATTGATAAGCCAAAGGGCTATATAGCAAAAAGCGAAACAGAAAAGATGCCGCTGATTAGTGCTTGGATGAAGCATTTGAATTGCGTCTTTATGGATAGAAGCAGTCCAAGAAAATCCTCACAGGCTATTATTGAGGGAATAGATATACTAAAGGACGGTCATTCCCTTGTAATATTTCCAGAGGGAACAAGAAGCAAAAGTAATAAAATGGGGGAGTTTAAACCCGGAAGCTTTAAGCTTGCAACTAAAGCCAAAGTACCCATAGTTCCCGTTACGATCAAAGGCTCATACAAGATTATGGAGCAAAATGACAATAAAATAAAGCCTGCCCAGGTGGAGTTGTATATACATCCGCCAATTGAAACTGCAAATTTATCAAAGGAAGAGGAGGCTGAGCTTCCCGACAAGGTAAAGGAAATAATAAGCAAGTCTTTATAAATTTAAGGAGCAGTGCTGCACTAACTCTATAGTGCAGCACTGCTCCTTATTATGCCAATTCCTCCATATACTCATCTTCAATATTTCACCATCAACATTCTAGTGCCCCCATCTGTCAAGACAGAATTCTTTATTTATATATTGCAAAGCAAAGCTCTGATGAGATACTCATAATTTTTCTATAAAGTATAATTCATCGTAAATTCATACAAGAAATCCATGCAGTAAAACTGCATGGATTTCTGTTAAAGCTTGAACCTATTTGACATTGTTCTTAATTGTTCAACCTTACTGCTGATATCTTCAATGGCTGATACCGCTTGTTGAAGTGCAGCAACCTGCTTTTCTGTGGATGCTGCCACCTCCTGTGTGCTTTCGCTTGCCCTTTGTGATATTTCTTCTATATTTTCCACCTGCTTTATAAAAGCCTCTGTTTGCGTTTTAACCTCTTTATTAACAGCTTCATAGCTGCCGAAGGATTCAGCTATAGCCTCTATGGAAGTTATTATATCCTCCAGGGATTTTTCCACCCTGCCTACAATTTGCTGACCCTTTAAGGATTGCTCAACACTCTCATCTATTGCGGCTATTGTCTGGCTGCTTTTTTGTTGAGTTTGCTGTATAAGCTGTGTAATGCTTTTAGCCGATTGCAGTGATTCCTCTGCAAGCTTTTTTACCTCATCAGCAACCACCGCAAAGCCTCTGCCGTTTTCTCCAGCTCTCGCTGCCTCAATGGAAGCATTTAACGCAAGCAAATTTGTCTGGCTTGCAATGCTGTTTATAACATCAGTGATGCTGTCAATCTTGTTTAAGCAGTCTATAAGCTCTTTTATGGTATTGCTGGATATTGTGGAAGACTGCATTATGGAGTCAATTTGACTGCTCATTTCCGACATGTCTCTTTTGCTTATACTGGACATATCTATCATTGTATCAGCCTTGCTTCTAATTAGTTTGATTCCATCATTTAAGTCCCTTATAGACTTATCAATATCTACCGCATTACTCCTGGCATCACCTGTAATTCTCACCTGCTCATAGGAACCTTTGGCTATTTCATCAGTAGATGCTGCTATTTGCTCAGAAACGCTCACAACCTGTTTTGTAGATGTAGTTACCTGACAGCTTGTCTCTGATAAATCATTTGAAGTATTCAATATTCCTTTTACTATGTTCTTTAGGTTGTCTATCATATAATTAAAGGTTGTGACCAGCTTCCCGATCTCATCATTGGTAAGCTTAATTTCTTCC
This sequence comes from uncultured Clostridia bacterium, assembly GCA_937930535.1. Classification (GTDB taxonomy): domain Bacteria; phylum Bacillota; class Clostridia; order Lutisporales; family Lutisporaceae; genus CALGKJ01. The sequence continues at coordinate 38,075 of CALGKJ010000153.1, read as the reverse complement.
TTGACTGTTAAGTCACCATCAGCTATGCACTCGGCATATTTTGAAAGCTTGATTATGGGTCTTGTTATTCTCCTTGCCATTACTACGGTAACAATAAGTAAGATGGTAAATACCACCAGAATTATTGTAGCTGCATTAAGCAATATGTCTTGCACCGAATTTGAAATGGATTTCATAGATACCCCTACATTAATGATCCCAGTCAGTTCACCTGCTGAATCTTGAATGGGCACAACAGCCATATACACAGTTTTGTTAATAAGCTTATCAAAGCTTATCTTGGAAATTCCGCTTTCAGCTTGTACTAATGCTTCCAGTTCTGAAGCTTCTATACTTCTGCCAATATCCCCTTCACTGGTACTTTCGGTTATTATCCCATCTTTATCAGTTATCCTGATATATTCTATATCCTCGGTATCTCGTATACTCGTAATTACATTTTGGACTGAAAGTTTCCCATTTATACTTTCAACATATTCTGCGGACATACCGATTTGCAAAGCTAGATTCCTATTGGGAATCTTTATTGCTGCATATTTATATAACTTGTTGTCAACCGTACTTTTTCTAACTTTTTCTACAAGCTTTATTGTCTGACCCTTTAATATGCCTTGAATTGCATGATCCTCATTATATTCATAATGCAAGTTATCTTCCATATTTGAAAATATTATTATGCCTTTATCACTGACTATATTTATTTCCGCTATTTTCGTATCTTTGCTTATTTCCTGCAACAGCTCATTTGTGTAGTTTTCAATATATGCAATACTGTATGCCGCATTATACAGATCATCCTCCAGCTTTTTTTCCGCTTCCTCCCCCATATGTGCCTGCACTCCTATTTGTTCTATCACCTGTCTGGATATTTTTCTTGCATTATTATCCATTGATAAATACATGATTTTCCTTATACTTAAAATAGTAATGCTTACAATTAAAATTATAGATAATAATATGCACAGTACCATCATTAAAGTAATTTTCTTTGCTACCCCAAAATTTTTTACCTTCATAGATTCACAACCTCTCAAATATAATAATAATTACTTCACTGCCTAAAATACTGTATTAAGCAATAAAAATCATATCCCCTGTGGAGCTGGCTTCTTTGCGGCTATGCTTTTGCAGCTTGTATAGGTCAGCCCTTTATTCAATAGTTAGTAGCATAAACTGTATATGAACGTAAATAACTATTACAGTGTATAAAAAAGGCATGTTTGTAAGGCTCTCTAGACACCAAATAGTAACACCTAATTATTTCTTTATATTTTAAGAAATTCCTTCATTTTTTTACATATAATTAAAATTTTTTATTATATGTAAAAAAATAAAGGAACGCTGTCGTCTTAAACAATAGCATTCCTCTAACCCTAATGTATTTTAAATTATATAACAGTAATTCGTGCTTTACATAATTATAGAGAAATAACTCTATATAGAGAAACACTCTATATTAATCCAACATAAACCTTAATGAAAAATCTTCTCCGCTTATTCGTTTAAATAAATCATTATACCTGTACATGCCTGCCGGCTTTATTACCTCATCTATCAGGAAGCTGCCAAACTCCAAAGGCTTTTCTGTCATCTTGGCTCCAAATCTGCTTTCAAAAACCTTGGACAGCATTTTGCAGCTTACATCTCCCATAAAATAGTTATGAAAATAAATAGGATGGGTCGTGTAGTGGATCACAAAGCCCCAAGGAGGTTCTGTCCCAAAAGGCTCCTCCTGTAGTACTTCCCTCTGGTTTTTCCAATAAAGAGCATAAATATCCTCCAAGCTTTGTATGTTGTTTTTGTATAAGCTGTGGTCGAAGAATATTCTGTTTAACGCTCTCAGGGAAGTAAGATTTCTATATTCCTTTAACAGCTTAAACTCCCTGCCTGCTGTATCGGAATCCTTGAAAAATTTATTATAAAATATGGGCTCATATAAAAAGCTCTGAAACAGGTTGGCAATACCCTCACTTATTATTCCGCTTACTCCTTGATTGAGTATTGTTTCAGCAGGGTCAAGCAAAAAGGAGTGAATGGCATGTCCTGTTTCGTGCAGTAAAGTACCATATTCAAAGTACTTGCTTTTAACATTGGCTAGTATTCTGGAATCCTTGGCTGTTTCTATAGGAAAATTATATGCCCACTGTGATTTATTGGTTCTGGGAAAAATATCGTAGGTTATATTAAACCTTGATATATCAATGCCGAACATGTCAAACAGCTCCTTGATGTTGCTGTAGTAGCTTGACATATCAACACTGCTGTTCAGGGATGGTGCAAGTCTGGAATCTATGTAAAGCTCATCCCAAGGCATTATACGGTCATCCTCTAAAAATTCCTTCGCATATCTTTCTCTTACCTGATTCATTTTAGGCAGAATATCATGAAGCTGGGGCAGCCAGTTGTCAAAGGTATCTTTGTCAAGCTCATTGGCTTCCAGCATATAGGCAACAAAGTTTTCCGAACCTTGAAGCCTTGCATATTCCTTTCTTAAGTTGATCAAGTCAATAAAGCCTCCGTCTACCATAGGCTTATTTATCTGGTTTCTTGCAAAATATGCTTGCTTTCTTCTTTCTCTATTGCTGTCATTGCTTAATATCTGGTTAATCTCAACCGATGAAATCTCTCGTCCCTCCAAGGTGTATCGGAAGGTATTAAGTATTTTTGACAGCTCATTTACCTTTTTTTGAATTTCAATATCAAGCTTATTCAGCTCATCAGACAGGTGATAGGGCTTAAAAAGATTTTTTACTATCTCTGCTCTTCTTTTATCTTCCGTGGATATATCCGCTTCCATACATTTGAGTATATGTGCATAGCTGTCCTTGTTTTTTAAAGCATTGGTTATCTTTTCATATTCCTTTTCAACTCCAAAGTCATAGCCTGTTGTATAAAGCACCCACTCCAGCCTGCTGCTGCTTGCCTGAAGCTCATAGATTTCCTTGAATATCTCATTTAGTTTTTTTATTTTTTCCACAATCTTCACCCCCAATATAATTATACAAATTAAATATTAAAAATACTATATGGCAAAAATCTTTGCAGGCTTTTACTAATGCTCTTTTTGGTCAAATTTCTTTTTGCCCAAAATACATTTATAAAGTGACTGTAAGCTAAAGAGTGTGCCTGATATATAAGTTGCTGCTGCTTTTATCAGGTGCGGCAGATTGCTGAACTGGTCTGCGCTGTCATTAATGAGGTATGTCCAGGTTGAGGATGGAGCTTTGAGGTTTTCCTTCTCCATATTGATTCCATACCTTGTAATTTCTACAGTATTAAATTTATCTACTATTTCAGTTTCTATTTCCTCCAGCAGCTTTACAAAAGCCTCTACGGCAAGCTTATTAAATTCATGCAGAGGGCTGTTTTTTCCTATTACCTGCAAATGTATGCTTTCACGTATATATGATATATAGTCCAGATAGTCTGCCCAGCATTTGTTTATATAGTACAAGGCAAGCTGCTTTTCAGCTTTTTGCAATGTTTCTGCTCCAAGCTGTCTGCAAAGCAGTGAATAACGTTCTGCCGCCTTGACTTCTAAAAGCTTTGGAGTCATTTTGTCCATTAATATGTCCTGACGTTTACTGTGTATTATTCTTCGCTGCTGCTCGATTATAAAGGAATATTTATATAGCTGTCTTCTTACATCAGAGTTATAGCCTTCGATAATACGCTGTCCTCTTTCCAGCTCTTTTCTTATACTTGGATTATCTATAGGGCTTTCCTGTTTATCAGGTACACTGCTGAAAGGAAAAAGCTTTGTAATATCATAGCGTTTTACCAATTCATCCTCAAAACTGACAAAAAACTGACTTTCTCCGTGATCACCCTGCCGTCCGGCTCTTCCTGTAAGCTGGTTGTCTATCCTGCGGCTTTCATGACGGCTGGTTCCTATTATATACAAGCCTCCTAATGCCTCTGCCGCAGCATGTTCCTCCGCATTGCCTCCGCCCAGCTTTATGTCTGTACCTCTGCCTGCCATATTTGTTGATACGGTTACTGCACCTATCTGACCCGCTTTTGCGATTATTTTCGCTTCCATCTCGTCATTTTTAGCATTAAGTACATTGCAGGTTAGTCCCTCTTTTATCAGCTCTTCTGCCAGCTTTTCTGATTCTTCAACGCTTGCTGTACCGACCATCACCGGCTGACCTGTCATATGCAGCTTCTTTATTTTGCTTATAATTGTTTTTTCCTTTGCCTCTTTATGGGTAAAGATTAAATCCGGATGCTCCTTGCGTATACATGGCTTATTTGTTGGTATAACTACTACATCCAAATCGTAAAAGTCTCTAAGCTCCGCTGCTGCTGTCCTAGCTGTTCCTGTCATACCTGATATTACTGGGTACAGCTTTACAAAGTACTGCAAGGCAATGGATCCTAATATAACCCCCTTGGCTTGGGGCTGTAAGCCCTCCTTGGCTTCCACAGCGGCATGAAGATTATCCTGCCAATGCCGCTTATCAGCTATACGACCTGTAAACTCATCAATAAGCTCTATTTTATCGTTTCTTACGATATAGTCTCTATCCTTTTTAAGCAGCAGCTCAGCATGAAGTGCGCAGTTAAGTGCCGTCAACAGCTCCAGATTTTGAGGATCATAAATATTTCCGCATCCCAAAATATCCTCTACATGTATAAGCCCTGTATCAGTAAGATATACATTGCTTTCATACTGATCTATTTCATAATCCAAATTAGCCCTAAGCTCTCTCACAATAGCAGACAGTCCTTGTTTATTGTGATAATCTCCTTCTACATTTCCTGCAATCACAAGGGGTACTCTAGCTTCATCAATTAGAATAGAGTCTGCTTCGTCAATAATTACATAATTAAATGGGCGGTGTACCAGATTTTCCTTTTCTGTACAAAGAAAGTCTCTCAAATAGTCGAAGCCTGCTTCCTTGGCAGTCAGATAAGTTATATCGGCAGAGTAAGCTTTTTGTCTTTGGACTGTATCCATACCTTCCTTGATATAGGAGACTGTGACCCCAAGAAAGTCATATACTGGCTTCATAAGCTCTGCATCTCTCTGAGCCAGATAGTCATTAACGGTTAGTATATGGACACCCTTACCTGTAAGGGCATTTAAAAATGCAGGCATTACTGCCGCCAGAGTTTTGCCTTCTCCAGTCTGCATTTCTGATATTTTTCCCTCATGCAGAGCTATACCCACCATAAGCTGTGTGTCAAAGGGTATCATTGTTAATACACGCGCAGATACCTCCCTGGTCAAAGCATAGGCTTCGATCAGCAAGTCCTTTAATACAGCTCCTTTTCTGACTCTGTCCTTAAGGGACTTTGACATTTGCTTAAGCTGACAGTCGGTTAAGGAATCCAGCTTAATGCGGTTTATTTCCTTTATTATTTTTTTATATGGATCTATATTGTAATTTACTGTATTATGAAGATTTTTAAGGATATTATTTATTTTTGATGATTTTTCAAACATATGCTTCCCTCCTGTAATATATAGCTAAGACACTTTAAAGTTGAAAATACTTTTCAACTAAAAGTCTCTAAGCTCTTTGTGAGAAACAACTGGAAATATTAATTTTGAAGTTGTTTCTCTATATAGCTAAGGCATTTTAATAAGGTGAAAATCAAAAAAGCAAAATAAAGCTAACCTGGTACTACATAACAGGCGCATCTTTTTTTATGCTTTTTATTTCAGAACTTATTTTACAGAGAGGGATTCAAACATTTTAAGGGCTTGATGAAGAATAAGCATAAGTATGCTAAAGAAAAAGGCTATATCCAAGGAAATAATGAAATGGTTGGATGTGCTGAAAATAAAATAAACAATAGTAATATAAGCTATAGTAAGCAGCTTGAACATTATATAGCTGTATGACGCTGGATTGCTGATATTTGATATAAGAAATAATATTGAGCATGTCAAGGAAGCTCTGCCGGAGCTTGTAATATTTATGCTGGCAAAGCCTGCTATTGCGGCTAATGTGCTTAGTATTAAGGTTGCTATTATGGTTATTATTCCTATAATCATATTTATCATTTCCTTCTTATGCTATATAAAATAATTTTTGTGTTCTTATAGATAACCAACTGGAAAGCTTTTAATTTTGAAGTTGGTTATCTATAGTTTTAGTATATTGATTTTGCGGATAAATTACAATATGTGTTTGATAGATTGGTGATAATAATTCATATAAAAGTAAAGAACTAAGGCATTAAGTTGTTAACTTATAACCTCAATTTGTTAATTGTAATTTACAGATTTCTAAGGTATCATTTCTAAAAGGATATTAACAGTTTAGATTCTTACTCTCCTGTGCTTTTTTCTCTGAAATAAAAAAACGTTCATTTAAATGTTTGAATATAAGAATGGATTTCGAAATTAAAATCAGGGTCTTTTCCAGAAAGTACAACTATAGCTTCCTTCAGTATACGGACAGTCGACTATATTATGTTCAAATAATCCCAATGCTCCCCACTTTGACCTAACATTTACATTTGGACCTGATCCTCCTCCAACATAGATTACGATGCCCGAATGGTCTCCTGCACCATACCATACTTTACACCCAACTGCACCTGTAGTTTTAATATAACTACCATCTGTCATATATGCATTTGGGGCATTAATCCAATGCATATTATATGAACTTGCTAAATACCATGCATATGAATGACAATTATATGCAGGATTCTCAGGTCCTACTACTGTTGCATTAGGATACATTGCTTCATAATCAGCTTGTATCGCCGCCGCTTGGACTGCTGTAATGCCATTATCACTCCAAGTCCGATTATATTGGGTTGATACTTTCGTGCCGTTAGGTGTAGTTACATAACTGGTAGTAAATGTGGGAGTAACGATACTACTTTTAGGAGCAATGCATTCAAGCAGAATTTCAACATAGACTTCATCAGCAATTACTCTGGAGTCTTTTGTTTTTGAAGAGCTTATCTTATTCTGATATTGTTCTAGCTCAGATATTGCGTCAGTTCTCTTTACCAATTCTTGTAAACCATTAAAAACACGATGTACTGCATCGAATCCTTCTTGCCTAGTATCTCTTGAAACCAATTCTCCTAATAATGGATAATTCATTACAGTTTCTACTAATGACTTTGTTTTCATATTATTTAAGATAGATTCTGGAATCGCACATGCCTCAATTTTTTCTGTTCTAGACTTAAATTTTTTCCATTGTTCAGTTTTTAATTTTACAGGATATTCATACGGTTTAGTTATTGATTTTTCATCTCTTGCATTACCATCTAAGCCATTTGACGATTTAGCGAAAACTGTTGATAATGGCAAACTAAGAACTAACGTTAAGCATATTGCTATAAATAATAGAAATTTCTTTCTCATTTGTATCTTCCTTTCTAACTTATATAGGTTAATTTGACTAAAGTTGAATAACCGCCATTCTTATTATATCCTTAATTTAGTAGTCCTCCTCTGGCATTTGGTTTTGTACGGACTTTTTTAAGCTCTCAATTTAATCACCTCTTCACATTAAATGTACGCTCTCGAAAACTCTGAGAGTTAATTTTGTTATATTTCAAGGCTAAGCAATTCGACTTCACCCCTACTTCTTAATCAAATTTATTCATTTTTTCCTATTTAGCTTACTATCTTAGACCCGCTTCACCATATAGTACTCGTTAAAATCTAGTTCGTTGCCCTTCAAAATATAGTTATACAAATTAACTTGATGCGTCAGGTATCCTTAATGTTTTAACTACAAATGCATATTCGTATTCATAATTATCCCATTCACAACGCAGTCTTAATCCTCTGTACTTATACCCGCTTAAATCCGATTCTAATAATTCTGTAGAAGCTCTTCCTAGCTTAAATGAATATGTATTGCCATCAAATTGTATTTCTCTAACATTTGCTTTACCAAACTTATTTGTGCCATCAGACTCATGTATATAATGATCATAAAGAATGACCTTTTTAGGCGGTATGCTTTCGAAGTTTATCTCTATAGTTTCATCTGCTTTAACCAAAACAAGTTCAGATTGCTCAACTAAAAGCCCCTTAAAAATATCAGCTATCTTTTCGTTGTTATTAACATTATCATCTTTCTTAATTATTGTCTTATGGTATCCAATTGTCTTACCACCACCTATTATTGTCACATTTGGCACGTCAAGACCTCCTTCGTTTTTGCACCCAAAAAGTGAAATGAGTGCAGTCAATAAAAATAAAGTAATTAATATCCTCTTAAACATAACCAGCCTCCCCTATAACTTATTATATATAGCGTTAATTCTGCCGTCATCATTCCAACAACACCTGCAACATCCTTAATTGTTACTATTACTCATGCAGGATGGATTCCATTGCCATTCTCAAGTACTTTTTCTTGCATAATGTATTAAACTCGTCTCGAACGTTGCCGATACCCGCATGTATCAATATAGAGTAACGTAAATATGATTATTAGTAAAGAAATATCCCAGCTACAGATAAGGAAACCGATACAGTAGTAACACTATTAGTATAAGATATCTCCTTTTTATAGTTATATTTTAACATATTGCCCATTTACTTTCAACCTTTATAGTTATTAACGTGTGTTTTGATAGACTTATGATAGTAATTAGTCATATAGATGTCTGCCAAATATTTTAATAAATTACAGCTTAAATACATCTGCAATGTTCTGGAAGGTATTTGTTCAATCTCTTGTTATTTTCTACTTTTATTTGCATGGAGCAAAAATGATTATTTAAATCTAAAAATGTTTCTAAATTTTGTGTTTGAATAATCGGTATTACTTTTTTAATAAGCAATAAATCCATCAGAGTTTGATCAGAAATTTCTCCTTGATTTATTAGCCTGATAAAATTATATTCCAGCATGACCTCAACATAAGCTGGCATTAGCCCATCCTTAACTAATTCAATTCCATTTTTTAAATAATTGCGTGAGATATCATCTTCTAGTGCGTCAATTTGCACAAGGGGTAATCCATGCTCAAGTATGGTTATAATTATATCAACAAATTGTTTAAATAATTGCTCAGTATGGCTGATATGGAAATCAGCAAATTGTAATTTCTTCATTTTGTTTTACTTCACTCCTCTTATATTAATACCACAAGACACCCAATAATCTATATATAGATTATTGAGTGTCTTAAAATTATAGGTGAATATTTACTTAAAAATAACTTAATTACTCAAGGAAAAGTCTGGCAGTACACCATAATCCGTCCCATCATAACATTGAATGTTTGAAACGTATACCGTTGCCCAATTTGCTACATAAATATCAACATATTGAGATATTAACGGAAAAATATTTGTAAATGTAATAGTTTTATTGTACTGTACAATACCACTCTTATTAACTATCATAACATTACATGTAACCTTATCAAATGTGTCTACCCCAATATTTAAGCAATTAATTCTAACTTGGTTATCAGATCTTTTTGCAGCACTGACTTTTATTACATTTGCTACTCTAGTTCCTATTTCGGATGACACATCCTCCCCTTTTATATCAAAAGGCAAAGTAGATGCTGATACAATATTAACATTAATTGAAAGTATTAAACTAATTGCTATCATAAGTGCCAAAATTTTCAAACTAAATTTTCTATTTTTCATTATTTCTCCTCATTTCATATATTTTTTCTTATTCTACTATACATATTTTAAAGAAATGCATTTCTCAAAGATTTTACCATGAAATACATGGATAGTCAACCATATATTTACACATTTTATTCCCTAATTTATAAGCCTAAAATTTTATGAGGTATCTTTTATTTATTCTAAAATACGATAGTTTATCATAAAAGGAAAAAATAGTAAAATTCGCACAAATCGTGCCTTGTTGCTATTGCCATATTATGCTATAATATGCACATAAATTACAGGGTGGTATTATATATGAAAAAGATTACGAGAAAAGATATTAAAATACTTGGTGAAGGTCCTCAGGTAAAAAAAGCTATACTGGAGCGATATGCGGATATAGAGACTTTTTATGCTAAATCTAATATGTCCATACAATTTAATACCTTTAAGTCCTATCTCAGCAGAGACAAAATAGAGTCAGACAACTTTAGATGTGCTATAACCATAGCACTAAATATCAGCTATTACGAGGTAGTCCTGACATTGGAGGGACAGCTAAAAGCCCTTGTAAATAGTATATATGATAACATAAGGCTGTATAACGATGTGGAGGATGAGTATACCATTAAGAAGCTTCGCAAGCTTTGCAAAAAGGAAGGAATGCAGCTAGAGGTTGCTATGTTATACAGAGCAATGGCAAGAAACTACCATTATACCAATAAGATTACCAGAGCCATTGAATGTTATGAGATTGCCATTGAGGAACTGCCTAAAGGCGAAATAGATATGCAGGTGTTTTACTGGTGTGAGCAGGCATATGTTTTTTATTGTGAATATATGCGTGAAAAAGCTGAAAAGAGGTTTAAATATGTAGATGAACTTGTACAAATACATAAAAGCAAGCTGTCCAATAATACCATGTATTACTACTATTATTGGAGAGGCATTACATATTTATATGGTGCTAGATATCGTACATCAAGAGAACATTTTGAAAAGGCGGCAGATTATGCTACTAAGAATTTTGAGAAGGCAGGGGCAAATTGTAATATAGGGCTGAGCTATAAAAAGATAAATAAGTTTAAAGATGCACTTCATTACTATAATGAAGCCTTAACCTATCCTGATGAGGTTAATTTATCACCTGCCGTAGTAACATACAACAATTTAGGTGAACTATATAGAAAAATGAAGGATTATGAAAATGCCCAAAAATATGTTGATTTAGCCATAGAAACAAATGAAAAGCAATACGACTTATCTAATCATTTAACTTGTATTCAGACTGCTGCAGAAATACAAATGGATTTAGGAAACGAAAGCTCATATAAGGAGTATTTTGATGCACTGTTAAATACTAAAGGTAAGTACATAAATAAATATACTTTAATATTTAGACTTAAGAGTTTTATAACAAATTCAGCATATAATTTGCCTTGCCTAAAAGACCTTACTCGTGTAATATTAGACTTAACCAAGGCATCTAACAGCGAAGATTATATTAGCGGCTTACGTGAATGTCTTGGATTAATTTATGAGAAATTATTAGAATATGGGGGCATTAGATATGAAAAAAATTATTAAATCCATGCTGACACTGTTATTAATCTCAATATTGCTTATATCTATAACAAATATTGCTTTTGCAGTAGACGAGGGAGAGCCTATACACTTAAAAAATATTACAGCTCCGTATGTTAGTACGGTTCAAAAGTAATAAGGCTGTATGCCAAGTCTGCATAGATGGTTAGTATGAAAAAAATAATATTTATAAATCCTAAATGAATAAGAGTCATGTATAAATTAGGAATTAGATTCCTTTTATACATGACTCTTGCATATTGGGGCTGATTTATGCATTTTGTAACAGTCCCTTAACATTTAGTATCAACACATATTCATATATGTAATAATACTCATTGCCCCAATATTTTTTATAAGTTTCTTGATGATACTCCAATCGTGGTAATATGTATGTATTACCATTTGCTATTTACAGGCAAATAAATTATTGTTATAATATGTATACATTTCAAATTTTTTATACAAAAGGGGAGATTTTGGTGAAGAAAAAAATATCGTTAATACTTGTTCTTGTTTTGTTGTTAAGTACACTCTTAATACACTTTGTATCAGCATCTTCAATAAACAATGATTTAAGTAATTATGCCATTAAAGAAAAATTGAAACAATATTTTGATTCAAAAGAAAGTATTTTTAAAGACCAAAAGCAACCTAACTTAGATAACTTCTTTTTACCTCAGAGTAAAACTAAAGTTAAACAAGATAAGAAGTTTCAGTACTATTTAAAAGATATGAAACTTAAGAACAGAATATATAGAGACTGTCAAATTGAGTTGTCTTTTGATGATATCAAGATCGTTAATAACAATGCATATGTTGGCGTAACAGAATATATGAAGCAAATACATAGCGATGGAGTAACTACTGATAGCACTATTAAACACAATATAACCTTATCACTATTAGATGATACATGGAAAATAGCTGAAGATATATTCTATGATGATTTAGATATGGTTTTAGAGCATACTACATATGAGGAATTAGAAAAAACAACAAAGAAAAATTATGTAGACATTAAAAATCTATCAAATACACCTGACGAAAACATCGAACGTACAATGACAACTCTTACTACTGGATCATATAATAGAACTAACGCTTATAACTACGCATATAATAATTATGACTATACAGATACCGCAAAAACAAAATATAATCCGTACTATATAAATTTTGAACAGTATCCCGGAAATTATGACTGTACAAATTTTATTTCATAGGCACTTAGAGCAGGTGGGATAACAAATGATACTAGCGGTACTAGCAATTGGTATTATACTGGTAATAATGATACCAATTGGACAAATGATAACTGGACTTCGTCATGGACAGGAGTGGTAGCGTTCCATAGTTATGCTAGCGCAAATACCGATACAGGTGGTCCAAATGTTTCTGTATATATAAATGGTCTTCCAGATGCACCTCAAAACGGTGATATTGTCCAATTCAAGTTCCCAGGAGCCTCAGACTATGGTCATAGTGCAGTAGTAACAGGTACATATACAAGCTGGTATACTTCAAGATTGCCGCTATTAACACAGCATTCTTCACCTGTACGAGATAAAAAATTAGAAGATTATAGCTATGCAGAGTTTAGATATATTCGCATTAATGGATATAATCAATAAAGGAGTTAGTATGAAAAAAACAATATTTATCATAGTAATTTTATTGCTAATATCTACGGGAACACTACTATACTATAAACTAACGCCAAAGGCTGTTAATAGTAGTGGTGATATAAATAGTAATGAAATAGAAAACTGCAAAAACATTATTGCTATGTATTATAAGGGACTAGATACGAAGGATTATAAGACATCCTATGATTACTTGTATCCTTTAAAATTTGCCAAATACGAAGATATCTCAATATTTTGGGAGCAATCCTTTAATGCTATAACAGTAAATTCTATAGTAGAGACACCTCGACAAAATGCGACAAATAGTGCTGAGTACTATTTTAAAGTAGAATTGTTAATTGATTATAAGGATAACCCAAGTAGATTTGTAACGGATGATCCCACCGACGGAAACAAAATAACTTATGTAAAAATGAAAAAAGACGAAAATAATTCATGGAAAATCTATGAATTTATGTCTAATCTTTAAAAATCCTTGTTATAGAATTGATTATTCTATAAATATTAAACCGATATATCATGATATATCGGTCTTTTTCTGATATCTACATTTAATCATATATGTCATAATACTCCTCGCCCCAATATTTTTTTATAAACTCGTCTCTTCCGGAAATTTTTCTATCCTCTTTATACTCTATAGGACTCTTTTTGTAAAAGTCCTGATGATATTCCTCAGCATCGTAGAAGGTTGTTGCCTCTAATATGGGTGTTACTATAGGATCTGCGAATCTTTTTGACTCGTCCATTTGTTTTTTAGAGGCTTGTGCTTTTTGCTTTTGTTCTTCTGTGGTATAAAATATAGCGGTTCTGTAGGACTCTCCTCTATCTTGAAACTGTCCGCCCTCATCGGTGGGGTCTACTTGTCTCCAAAATGCCTGCAAAAGCTTGTCATAGCTTATTACTGATGGGTCATAAACTATTTTTACAGCTTCGTAGTGTCCCGAGGTCTGGGATTTTACATCCTTATAGGTGGGGTTTTCCTTGTGCCCTCCTATATAGCCCGACTTTACCTCCTTTATGCCATCCAGTATGTCAAAGGGCGAAACCATACACCAAAAGCATCCGCCTGCAAATATTGCCACTTCATATGCTTGATTAACCTTTGTATTATTCATTGCTACAGCTCCTTTTGTATCGATAACCAACTCTAAGACTCAAAATACTTTTCGTTAAAAGTTGCTAATCTCTTTGTGAGAAACAACTTAATAAGCTTATTTTTGAAGTTGTTTCTCCATAATATGTTTCTCATATATTGTACCAAAACCATTATATAATCATCCATACAGAAAAGCTATAAAATACGATATTACAACTACGTTGCACTATCGTGATTTTAACGAGTTCAGAAGGGGATTTATACCCCCACTGAAACTTACTTTTTTAGTATATTCACCCCCACTTATAGAAATGGAGGACTTCCCTTCTGACCATTCGTTAAACTGCCATTATTTTTATAGAATACCACCCTGACTATTCAGCCTTATCTAATCCATTTTTCAGATAATATAAAGCAGTTAATCCTTCCTCAGATGCACCATGATTTATAGCAAGGTTAAGTGCACATAAAGGGCAAATAATCGGTGCACAAGAAAGTGAGGCAGCAATATCCATTTGAATGTTAAATTCGCATCTTGGGCATTTTAATCCAGGATTTTGTTGAATATATGTGTTATTAGTAGACATAGCAATACTCCCTTCACATATTATATGCTGTTTGCCAAGCTCTTTATTTTGAATATTTCTTGTATAAGCTATAGGTTTTTTAGCTTAAAGCTTAGATTATTCCAAGCTAAAAACCTAGAAGGGAAGCAATAACCAGCTTATGAATAAACTAAGTTTTATAGCTGCTTCCCTATATTTATATTAAGCTTGTATATAATATATGACTCTCAACCAGATCCCCTAACCAGCATTTTTATAAAAAATAAACCATGCATCAGAAGCAATAATCTGATACATGGTTTATCTTGCTGGTATGGTTAGGAGCTCTTTTCTCCTTGCTGGCAGCTGCCGTCAAGCCCTTTCAGTCTTCGGAGAAAATAAGCTGCAATAATCGGCATCAAGCCGATAAAAGCCAGATATATTTTCAAGCTTGACAAGCCTTCGGATGTAGTTAGTAATATCAATAGAATTATTGAGCTTATTATTCTTCCTGTATTTATGGCAATATCCTTGTTAATCATGTATTCTACTCTCATATCATTTTCATGAGCTTTGTCTATTACATTAAATGTAGAAGATGAAAGCTGTATTATAAAAAATGGAAGAAACAGTGCATCCAATACCACATATAAAAGCAGCATTCTATTGTCTATCCGTAGTATCAAGCCTGTAACTGCTAAAAAAGAGCCTATTGTGCCTATAGTGATGGAAAGTCTTCTGCGTCTCGGCTTTATAAGCTTTTGTACCAAAATATATGAGGCTGATGATATTAAAGCACCAATAAGGGCAAACTTTCCTATTGACAGCTCACTTTTTGTTGTTTCCAATATCAGTATATTTATTACAAAGACTATAGTAACATCCCTAAATCCCCAAAGTACAGTTGTTTTTCTGACAATGCCCCATTCTCTGCAATCACTTTTAAAGGATTTTTTTAGATCCAATCTGCTGCCATAGCTTTTGCATCTGAGCAGCATACTAATGAAGACCAGTATAACAAAGATTAAAAGAGTAATGGCAAATACTATGTTATAGCCCTTCATACCCTTGAAGGTGCTTATTATATATGCGGAGGTAATAGGTGCTACTGCTGCCGCTACCCCAGCACAGCTTCCATTAAAGCCATTAAAGGTATCTCTGTTGTTGATGCTGGTAAAATCAAAGCATAGGGTGTTAAATGCCAGCCAGTAAAAGCCCGTTGCCATGCCATATACGAAGCCAAGAAGGTATATATAGATGTTCCCTTTGTTTCCTAACAATAATATTAATGCATAAAATAAAGCAAATATAACTAATCCTATTCTTAAGGACCAGGCTCCGTTTTTTCTCTTGGCAATTACTCCTGACACTATAAAAAATATTGGTGTTGCAATATAATGGATGAGATTATATATTACTATAACCTTAAAATTATTAGTCTGCTTCCAGAAAAACACATTTATAAATATACCTGATAATCCTATTGCAAAAGTAAATAAAGCGCTTATAAGCAGCAAAATTTTTGATTCCTTACACATAAGCATCTCCTTAATATTTTGTGGTATAGGGTTTTTAGCTTAAAACTCAAATTATACTAAAGCTAAAAACCTAGAAGGGAAGCAATAACTAACCCTTGAATAAGTTAAGTTTTGTGGTTGCTTCCCCATATATATTATTATGTTCATAAGCACTTCAAACAATCCCTGTGATTTATTTTAAAAAAATAAGCCACAGGTTCACCCCGTGGCTTATTTTTAAACTTCTATTATTATTGGTTTGTTTGCAAGCTCCAGCTTGCCGCCTTTGACAAGCAGTTTGTTTTTGTCGATTAGATTAGTGTACTCCCCATCAGGTATGCTTAAGCATATATCTCCCTGCTCCTTGGCAACATTGAATATTCCAATAAGCTTGCTTTGTTTGCTTTCGTAGGACGCTATTATTACATCCTTGCTGCTGTCTGTGTATATTTCATAAAAGCCCTTTGACATTATCGGCTTTCTCTTTATATCTGCAAGCACCTTCAAAAGCTCTATATAATCCTCTTTTATACCGCTCCAATCCACCTTGTCTATATCAAACAAGCTTGGAGTATTGGTGTTTTGAGCCTCCTGACCTGCATAAAGCAGTGCACAGCCTTTTTGAAAGTAGAAAAAGCCTGTCCATATATTAAGTGCTTCCTCATCTGGAATAAGCTTTTTAGCTCTTGGCTGATCATGGTTTTCTAAAAATCTCAGCTTAACATAGTTTTCAGGATAAATAGCTTCCTGAAATGAGACTCTGCTTATGTATTCTTTTAGTGAAAGCTTTCCCTGCATATATCCCAGATACTCTGCGTGAACGTCATAGTCATAGGTTATATCAAAGGCTTGGTATAGCTCACTGTCTGACAGTCCTGCAAAGCCGTTTTTTCTCATTGTCAGCATAAATTCTGGGTGTACGCTTTCGGCAAGCCAGATGGTATCGGGATTTATGTCTGTTAATTCTGCTCTGGCTTTAAGCCAGAAATCCAGAGGTAGCAAGGAGGCAACATCACATCTGAAGCCATCTACGCCTAGGAACACCCAATATTTTAGTGTTTCAATCTGATAGCTCCAAAGCTCTTTGTTGTTATAGTCAAGATCTACTATATCTGTCCAGTCGCCTACCTTGTTTCCCATGCTTCCGTTTTCAGTTTTGTAGAAATATTCAGGATGATTTTTAACCAGCCATGAATCCGGTGATGTATGGTTGTATACTACGTCTATTATTAATTTCATACCTAATGCATGTGTACTTTCAATAAGGCTCTTAAAATCCTCCAAGGTTCCGTACTCTGGGTTTACTTCTCTGTAGTTTTCAATTGCATATGGGCAGCCTAGAGATCCTTTTTTATTTTTTACTCCTATGGTATGTATTGGCATCAGCCAAACAATGTCTGTACCCAGCTCCTTTATTCTCTGCAAATCCTTTTCTACGTCCTTAAAGCTTCCGTTTTCTCCGTGATTTCTCACATATACAGAGTACATTATCATGTTTTTAAGTGATGGGTTTGTATTTTTAGCCATAATATCCTCCTTAATCTTCTTTCAAAATTAATTCAACAGGACAGTGATCAGAGCCTAAAATTTCTGGGTGAAGCTTTGCATCAAGCAGTCTATTTTTCAGCCTTTCGGAAACACAGAAATAGTCTATACGCCATCCTGTATTTTTTGCTCTTGCATTAAACCTGTAAGACCACCAAGTGTATGCATCTTTTTTATCAGGATAAAAATATCTGTAGGTATCAATAAAGCCTGAACTGAGAAGCTCACTGAATTTGTTTCTTTCCTCATCGGTAAAGCCTGCATTTTTCCTGTTTGTACTAGGATTTTTTAAATCTATCTCTGCATGAGCTACATTAAGATCGCCGCACATAACAACTGGCTTCATCTTATCCAATGCTTTGACATAATGCCTGAACTCATCCTCCCACCGCATCCTGTAATCCAGCCTTGCCAGTTCCTGCTGTGAATTTGGAGTATATACTGTTATAAAATAAAAGTCCTTAAATTCCAGAGTTATTACTCTGCCTTCCTTGTCATGCTCTTCCTTTCCTATACCATAGCTACAGCTTATGGGCTCAGTCTTGGTAAATACAGCTACACCGGAATATCCCTTCTTTTCAGCATAATTCCAGTATTGATGATATCCATTCAGCTCCAGCTCTATTTGCCCTGCCTGAAGCTTGCTTTCCTGTATGCAAAATACATCTGCATCCACTTCCTTGAAAAACTCCAAAAAACCCTTCTGAACGCAAGCTCTAAGCCCGTTTACATTCCACGAAATTAATTTCATATAAGTTTCACTCCTACATATTTGCTTCGATTATCTACGCTTATTATTTCAATACATTTGCTATATTTTCCTTCTTTAATCTGATAATATAATAAAAAAACAGACCCATCTTTTATAAATCAAAGATGGTGTCTGTTTTATAATTCTTAAATCGACAGGCTGCTGTATCCAAGAGGCTTATTTGTATTGCAGCAGCAATTTATGCAGATAACACTTTATCAGCTTTACTTATCGATATATTTTGCTAGTATGGCCAAATGTTCAGGGGATACCTTAGGACATACCTCCAATATATTATCTATAACATAATCAATATTAGTATCGTCCAGCTTTTTAGCTTGAACATCCTTTTCAGTAAGTATATCGTTGCTGTTTAGACCGTCATAGATTTCATTTACGACAGGCACTTGCATATAAGACGAATTTTCCAAGCATTTTCCTGAAAAATATAGAGTACCTTCATTTACAAGAAGCTGACCATAAACAGGCTCCTTTTGACATTTTTCCTTGCCATCCTGAGAATCGTTGCCGCAGTCATACTTGATGTGCTCAATATGTTTTAAATCCAGTAGGTATTTTTCGTCTCCCCTTGTAAAAACACATCTTGTTCCCAGCTCCAGAAGTCTTTGCTTCATATGCTTAGAAAAATCTTCTCCAAACTCTGTAATAAATTGTTTTGCTGATATGGTTCTCTTAATTCTATGATTTTTTTTCACTAAAAATTTCTCCTCCCTATATATATCTTATGCATCTTATGTATCTGCGATTAAAGATAAAAACCACCTTAACAAAGGTGGCAATTACCGCTGGTCGTTATTAGAGCTTTATAACATTAGAAGCTTGAGGTCCCTTAGTTCCTTGCTCTACTTCAAATTGGACTCTTTCCCCTTCTTCAAGGTTCTTTCGTCCTTCATTTCCCTGGATTGCCTTGAAGTGAACAAAAACATCCTTTTCGCCCTCAACTTCGATAAATCCAAATCCCTTTTCTGAATTAAACCATTTTACTGTACCTGATTTCATTAAATGCCTCCTAAATTAAACACCTGTAAGCTTATATACAATTTTTTATAAAAGCAGTGTTTATCCTGATACTTATATTATACCACATTATTCAATATTAAATCATTAATTTTATAATTTTTTATAATATTTCTTTTTATTACCTTATTTTATTCATATTAATCTACGAATTCAGGGAATATTTTTGTTATCAAGCCTTAAGTTTCAATATATTTCAATATATCTCAAAATAAAAGTTATCGTTTTTTCAAATATTAATAATATGAAATTGTATTAAAACTAAATTAAGGAGGTATGTTTATGAAAATTAGATTTATTATATTAACACTTGTGTTGCTTATGATTTTTTCTGCCTCATGTGCGCCTCGCCCTGATCATGAAGTGAGACCTCAAAATACGAGACCTATAGAAGGAGTAGAATCCTCTGCATTTGAAATGGGAGATATTCAAAGGGTGAAAATTACTGCTGATAAAGCCAGTGTAAGAACAGGCTGCACATATAATTCTCCTGTTTTGCAAACAACAAACAAGGGCAATACCTTGGATGTAGTTAGTCAGGTTGCAGATTGGTATGCTGTACGTATGCCCAATAATCAAATAGGCTTTGTTCCAAAGCAGGAAACCAAGCCGGTGGTAGTTGAAAACAAAACTCCACAGCCTGCTCCTGCTTCACCTGAGGCGGCTGTGGATGCACCTCCTGCGGAAAGAACAAACGTTCCTGGCTCAACGGCTGTTAAAACACCTGATGCTCAAACAGACTCAGCAGCCTTAAGCTCTCAGGAGCAGGAAATGTTAAGATTGTTAAACGCTGCAAGGGCTCAAAATAACCTGCCAGCCTTACAGATAGACATGAAAGTAACTAATGTGGCTAGAATAAAGTCTCAAGATATGATTGACAATAACTATTTCAGCCATAACTCTCCAAAGTATGGCAGTCCCTTTGATATGATGAAATCCTTTAATATAAGCTATGTACAGGCAGGAGAAAATATAGCCGGTAATCAAACTGTTCAAAATGCCCATAATGCGTTGATGAACTCACCAGGACATAGAAAAAATATATTAAGCCCTGATTTTACTCACATAGGAATAGGAATCAAAAAAGGCGGGCAGTACGGAAACATGTTCACACAGATGTTCGTAAGCAAGCCTAAATAATCAGTTGTGAGACTGTAAATAAATAGCCCCTGCATCAAAGTGCAGGAGCTATTTATTTATAAAGGCTGCTTTACATGCTATTCTTTTAGCCAATATTGGCTTCCATCCTGTTTTCTGTCTAAAAATCCATATTCTATTAGATATCTTCTGAGGGTTACAAAATCATCATAAGCACTTTTTAGTATCTCATTGACTTCCTTTTCATTATAGATACGTTCTCTCTCAAATCTCTTGACAATTTCCCTCAAAATCACCAATTTATGCTTCTCCTTCATGTCAAAGGTTTTTAGATACCCTTGTGAACCTTCTGGAAAATATTTTTTAACTGTTTTCTCGTACTCATCCACTGTAACATTATAGCGTTCATCTACCATTGTAGCTGTTTTATGAACCTCTACAAAAGCAGGAGCATTTTTGTCCTTCTCCTTTATAAGCTCCATCATGGTTAAAAATACCTTGGATTGACGTTCCTTTTCCTTTAATGCAAAGCGATGATTACGTATAGTTGATGTACTTCCTATACCCATTTCCTTCTGTACTTCCTGATCGCTTTTGCCTTGGTAAAACAGGCGCAGAAGATTGTTCTGGTGCTCTGTCAGTCCGGTGATTTTTTTATCCATCTGAATCAGGTACTCAAATACCGAACCATGAGTCTTTTGTATATGAATACTGATATACTTTTTAGCTTCATAAAGGATATCGCCCTCAGGGTATATTATTCCTTGCTCGAATTTTTTGCCGCAAAGCAGACATATATAGTAATCTCCTTCTTGACTGTATCCACGTTTAAGCTCCTCTAATGAGGCATTCCAAAATCGTTCTGAGATATTCATTTACTAACACATCCTTATATTATTTATGATTATTTAGATATTTTCAATTATGTCTATATTATAATAGATATATGGTGTATTTGTCTATATTTTTATTTATATTCAGCAAAAAATTTAAAACCACCTTTCTGATATTCCAGAAAGGTGGTAAATAATTAAATCATGCTTTTTTCCCAGCAGTCAGGATGGCTGATATTTAGCAGTGTTGTAATAGTTGCTGCTATATTGGCAAGTCCAAAGCTGCCTTCTTTTAATATGTGCTTATTGTGTTTATCGTATATGATAAACGGAACAGGATTAAGTGTGTGACTGGTTTTTGCCTTTGCAGCACCGCCCTTTGCTTTTTCCAGCATTTCATCTGCATTTCCATGATCGGCAGTGATTACAAGAACAGCATTTGTTTCATCCACTACCTTTAACAGTCTTGCAAGACATAAATCTACTGTTTCTACAGCAATTTTGGTAGCCCTGAAGCTGCCTGTATGTCCTACCATATCACCATTAGGGTAATTAGCTCTGAGGAAGCTGTATTTTCCTGATCTCAGGGCACCAATAAGCTTGTCAGTTACTTCCGCTGCCTTCATCCAAGGACGTTCATCAAAGGAAACATTATCTGAAGGTATCTCTTCAAAGGTTTCAAAGGCTTCGTCATATTTTCCACTCTTATTTCCATTCCAGAAATATGTAACGTGACCGTATTTTTGAGTTTCAGAAACTGCATATTGCTTTATCTGGTGCTTTACTAAATGCTCTGATAATGTATTTTTGATTTCCGGCGGTGCAACCAGATAGTTTTTAGGCAGCTTTAAATCTCCGTCATATTGCAGCATTCCGCAGTACATCACATTAGGTCTTCTGCCTCTGTCAAATTTATTAAAATCATCATAATCAAATGCCATGCTTATTTCTATCGCACGGTCGCCTCTGAAATTATATAAAATAACGCTGTCATTATCGTTGATTGTACCCACAGGGTCGCCATTTTCTGCAATAACAAAAGGAGGTAAATCCTGATCTATTACATCAAACTCTGCTCTATATGCAGATATTGCTTCGCTTGCTGTGGCGAACTGTTTGCCTTTACCTAAAACGTGGGTTTCCCATCCCAGACGTACCATATCCCAGTCTGCTTCGTAACGATCCATAGTAATAACCATTCTGCCGCCGCCGCTTGCTATTCTAGCATCAAAGGTATCGTCATTAAGTGCCTTAAGCAGCTTTTCAAGGTCATCCACGTAATCTAATGCAGAAGTAGCCAAAACATCTCTGCCGTCCAGCAGTGCATGTATACGCACTTTTTTGATTCCGTCTTCCTTTGCTCTGGTAATCATAGACTTAAGATGTGCAATATTTGAATGTACATTACCATCAGATAAAAGACCGATAAAATGCAAGGTGGATTCCTTTTCCTTACAATTATCAATCAGATTGTTCCAAGTTTCTGAGCCATACATCTTACCGCTTGCTATTGATTCATTTACCAGCTTGGCACCCTGACTGTAGATTTGACCGCAGCCTAAGGCATTATGTCCTACCTCAGAGTTGCCCATATCATCATCAGAAGGAAGTCCAACAGCAGTTCCATGAGCTTTTATTGCTGTATGAGAATGATTGCTCATTATCAAATCTAAGGTTGGTGTATGAGCAGCTTTAACTGCATTGCCATACTCATCTGGATTTATGCCTATACCATCCATTACAACCAGTACAACAGGTCTCTTTTCCATCAAATCACTCCGTTCTTTGTTTTTAATAATTTATAAAATTTTATAGTTTCTAATTTAGTCCTGACCGCCCTAAATATTATAAAGGCAGACAAATGACGAACAAATCTATTATACCCTTACTTTTTATTGTATTCAAGCCAACTTAATAGTATCAGTGCTAATTTTGCCACAAATATTAGAAGCTTTGGGTTGTAAAAATCAAAAACAATCACCCTTGACTTTATTCATATTTTGCCAAGACATATATAATATATGCACAGACAGAAAATACAGAGACAAGTAACTGTATCACTTGCCTCTGCCTTTAATTTAATTTTGAAGTTGTTTCTCTATAAATCCTATATCTTAAACTTCTTTACCAGTTCCTGTAGTTCTCTTGCTCCTTGTGTATTTTCATCAGCCATTTTTACTTCCATCTGCGTCTTATCTACAATATCTGAGGTCTTCTCTGCTATATCCTGAACTCCTTTTGCTCCCTCATTTATAGTTGCCGCTACCTCTGTCATCGCAGTAGAAATGCTTGATACAGACGTGCTGAGCTGATCTGCGGCTGCTTCAAATTTTGACATTAATTCGTTAACCACAAATGCATCATCACTATACTGTTCACTTACCTTAACCAGCTTTTCATAATCTGCCAAAACATTTTTATCAACAAAGGATAATATAGCCTCCGAATTTTCCTTCATGTGTCCTACAGAGGAGTACACATTCTTTACTATATCCTGTATACCCGATGCAGTGTTTGAGGATGCCTCTGCCAGCTTCCTTA
Source organism: uncultured Clostridia bacterium (assembly GCA_937930535.1). Classification (GTDB taxonomy): domain Bacteria; phylum Bacillota; class Clostridia; order Lutisporales; family Lutisporaceae; genus CALGKJ01. The sequence continues at coordinate 14,305 of CALGKJ010000153.1, read as the reverse complement.
TTTCGTCAGCTACTACCGCAAAGCCTCTTCCGGCTTCTCCAGCTCTAGCTGCTTCGATTGCGGCATTTAATGCCAATAGGTTTGTTTGGCTGGTTATAGACAATATAGTCTCAGCTAAAAGGCTTATTTGTGATATAGTGTTAGTTTGCTCTATAGCATTTTCCATTTTTCCTCTTACGCTGTTATATATTGTTTTTGCATTACCGGCTGAATCCATAGCTTCCTTTTTAAGCGTTACAGCTCTATCGCTGATCTGATTTGATATTGTTGCTCCTTCCTTAGCCTTGTCTGCAATTGTTCCTACATTACTGTCTATTTCTGCAACTGTAGCAGTTATCTGTTCAGAGGATGCCGCTGTTTCTTCCATACCCGCAGATAGCTGCTGAGTTGTTGCTGAGTTGTTATAGGCATTTTCCTGTACATCTACAGAAAGCTTTTCAAGCATCTCTGCATTGTTCAACACTGTATTGGAAACAGCTATCAGCTTATCTGCCATTTCTCTTAGTACCTGCCTAGTTTGGAATGTTGCTTTTGCTATGGTTCCAGTTTCATCCTTGTTTTTCGTCAGATATACATAGTTCTCATCATACTTTAAATCCAAATCTGCGGTTTTATTAATCAGCTCTGTCAGCTTAATTATAGGATTTGCTATCATTCTTGCAATCAAAAAGCTCACACCTAGGGCTATAACAACAGCTATAAATCCAGTAATACTTATATAGTTTGACATAGCTCTGACTGGCTGCATAACTTCATTTACATCTCCAACCAGCACCATAGTCCAGTTTGTCTCAGGTACAACACTGTAGGAAGCCATTTTACGCTTGCCTTGAAAATCGTATTCTGTATACCCAGGCTCTACTTTTTCGCCATTTTGTAGTCTGCTTACAACAGCCTTTATTTTTTCATTTTCTACAGGATTTCCTATCTTTTCATTAGTGGGATGGTACAACATAGTACCTTTCTCGTCCACAATATATGCATAGCTTGACTTGGTGCCTAATACTTTGGATTCCTTCAAATAATTTACCAAGCTGTCAGCCTTAACTGCGGATGCTGCAAAGCCTATCAACTTATCCCCATCCTTTACAGGATGCACAAAAGCTATTACATATGCACCTGTAAACTTGGACTTTAAAGTTTCACTTATACCGGGCTTGCCTGTAGCCAGCACCTTTTTTGTATATTCTCTATCCTTCAAGTCTGTATTTAACAAATTTCTATCACTATTAGCAACAACAATACCATTAGTATCAACTATAAAAATGTGTTCTACATTTCCAGCCTCTTTAACCAGCTTGTCAAAGCTTAAATTTAACTTTGCTTGAAGCTCTTCAAAGCCTTCCGCATCTCCTGACATTCTTTTTTTCAGTAGCTGCTCAACCTCGTTTTGGCTTGCTATTATGGATATATTCATGGATTCATTATCTTTTAAGGAACGTATAAGGTTTAAATTAGTTTTGTTTAGCTCCATCATGGCTGATTCAGTTAGTGCGGATATGGTGTCCGTTGATTTCAGCATTACAATCACACTCATTGTAGTTATGGTAATAAACATAATAGCGATTATAAAAACTGATAATTTTGCTTTTATTTTCATTTAATTCTCCCCCAAATTATATACTTTAAAGAAACTATCAAATAATATCTTGCCAGCGAATATTAATGAATATCCCAATCCCCCTCCATTAAAGTCTTGATAACTGTTTCTTCTCTTATTGGCTTGCTGAAAAAATATCCTTGGATTTTATTACACCTGTGCTTTATCAGATAATCCAGCTGTTCTTGGCTTTCTACACCTTCGGCTACCACACACAGCCCCATAAGCCTTCCAATTCTCACAATAAGATCCGTAAGGGATTTACTTTTATCTACGGATTCAATTGTATCAACAAAGGATTTATCTATTTTCAAGGTTGATATTGGAAGCAATTTCAAATAATTCAGAGAAGAATAGCCTTTGCCAAAATCGTCCAGAGCAATCTTTATTCCCCTGCTTTTTAACAGCTTTAGCTTCTCTGCTATAGCTTCATAGGATTCCATTAATATTGACTCTGTTATTTCAAGCTCAAGGTAATTGGGATTCAGCTTAGTCCAATCAACAATTTCCATTACCTTTTCTACAAAATCCTCTTGAAGAAGTTGAAGCATAGATATATTTACCGATATTGACAACTGGTCATGTCCTTGCTGGTGCAGCTTTTTTATAAACATGCATGCGCTTTTTAACACCCATTCTCCAATAGGAATAATCAAATGGGTATCCTCGGCTATACTTATAAACTTAAGCGGCGACACCAGTCCCATCTCTGGACTGTTCCATCTTATCAAGGCTTCAAAGCCTGCCACCTTTTTACTTGCTATGTCAAGCTGAGGCTGATAATACAGCTCAAACTCATTATTATCAAGGGCTGTTCTTAAATGTTTTTCAATAAATGCTCTTTCTGTAACCGCCTCATTCATAGGCTTATTAAAGAATACTATTCTGTTTTTTCCTGATTCCTTAGCTTTATATAAGGCTATATCCGAGCTTTTAAGAAGCTCGTCCAGATTGTCTCCATGCTCTGGGTATAGTGCTATACCAACACTTACAGTTATATATACACTGCGATTATTTATATCAAACCTGAGCTTAAAGCTGTTTAAAAGCTTTATAGCAAGCCCTTCAACAGCGGATACCTCTTCAAAGTCCCTGAGCAGTATCACAAATTCATCTCCGCTGAGCCTGTACATTGCCGCATGGTCTTCTAAAATGCTTTCAAATCGTTTACTTACCTGTATCAGTAAATCATCCCCAAAGCTGTGTCCCATAGTATCATTTATCAGCTTGAAATTATCAATATCTATAATAAGCAGCGCAATTTTTCTGCTGTCCCCCAGGATTTTGTTCATATTCTTTATAAGTGCAAGTCGGTTTTGAACCCCGGTAAGCTGATCATAATATGCATAATAATGCAGTTCTTTTTCATATTCCTTAAGCTCCTCATATTGAAGCTTTAGCTGCTGCTGCGACCCGGATATCTGCTCATAAGCTGCTGCCAGCTCCATATTTGCGTCTCTCAAATCCTGATAGCTGCTATACAGCTTATTTTCGGCATCTCCTACCCTCTTTAGAGCACAGTTAACCATATGATAGACCATTATTCCTGTAATTAGTACATATATCCAGCCTTTTGCCATACTAGCTTTTGTAAGTGTTTTATTATTTTTAATCAATGCCCACATAAGTTTATCAGACAACAGTATCCATAAAACTCCTATAAACACATAAATAATTGATATTCTTAAAGGTATATACTTTGTTTCAAGTCCACTATATTTTGAAATAACCTTACAAGGTTTCTTGTATAAGCTTCCGTCCTGATTATTATTTTTATTACCCTCTTCTTTCTTCATAACAAGGCTTCCCCTTTCAAGTTCAGAGTATACTTTAAATCTAGATCCTACACGGCTAAGCTCAGCTTATACCTTAAGCATCTGAGCAACCAGTTGTCCAAGCTCATCCAGATTCTCCTTGGATATGTAAGCATTGCAGCCCCATTCAGTTGCCTTTCTTAAATCCCCTTCCTTTATATCCTCCGAAACTATGACAAATGGTATCAACGGTTCTGATTGGTTTCTGACTTCGAGTGCCTGAAGGGCATTAAACCCCCTCATATTGTTATCACTTAAAATAACATCCCATTGCTTGTCCGCAAGAGCTTTCTGCATCGCCTTTTTACTTGCAACAACTTTATGCTGTATAGTAAATCCTGCCTTCCTTAGTACTCTTACATTCAAATCTGCTGAATAAACCGAATCCTCTACTATTAATACCTCTATTTGCTTCATAATTTATCACCTGCTAATTATTAATATTTAAAAACAAAGGATAATTCTGCACTATAGGAATATAGTACATAATTATCCTTTGTTTAAGAATGAAATATATCAGGTTTATACCCCGAAAATTTTCGGGTATTTATTTTAGTTCTTTTCCAGAATGTTTTTGCGGTATTCCGTAGGAGAAAAGCCTATATACTTTTTAAAAAGTCTGCTGAAATATTCTATGTCCTTAAAGCCTAGCTGACCGGCGATTTCATAAGTCTTTAATCTGCCGTCAGCAATTAATTTTTTTGCTCTCTCCATTTTCACAATAGTTAGATACTCAGTAAAGGACATTCCTGTTTTTTGCTTAAAAGCTTCGCTGATATATGACTTATTTATATATAGTGCATCAGCAACGGCTTTTAGGGAAAGTTCACCTTTCATGGAATGTTCTTCATCAATATTTTCAAGTATGTATCTGCAAATCTGATTTATTATATCCTTTTCTTGAGTACCATATTGCAGTATTTTCTGCAGCTTTATTATTTTTTCAACGGCTGAAATAAAGACGTCTTTAATGGAGTTTATATCTTTAAATCTTAAAAAATCTATTATTTCTATTTGTCGTATATCTATAAATTTCTCTAACCACTCGTAAGTTTTAAGCAGTTTATTAACAATTTCATACATTATGTTATTAAGCATACTTATGGTCTTAATTAAATCTTGATTCAGGTTTAGATAGACTATATCTACTATATGATCTGCATATTCTACAGCTTTTTCGTCGCCAGCCTCCATAAGCTCCACAATCTGATTTACCTCTGCTTGTGGAAAAAAGGTCTCCATCTTTTCTGCAAGCCTTTGCTTAAGCTGCGTAATACTTTGCTGTTCATGTCTTTTATCCAAAATAAACTTTTTCACTCGCTGGAGTACTCTGTTCAAATCCTCCTCATTAACGGGCTTTACCATGTAGTCAAAGGCTCCCAAAACTAATCCCTGTCTGGCATAGTTGAATTCACTATAATCACTGAGTAAAACTACACAGGAGCAAAGCTTTTTATCTGATACTATTTTAAGCAGCTCAATACCATCCACTTTGGGCATCTTTATATCCGTTATTATCAAGTCAATTGGGTTTTCCTCCAGCTTTTTTAATGCTTCTTGCCCGTTTTTTGCTTCTTCTGCAATGAAAAAGCCTATTTCCTCCCCCCATAGCTTCAATCTTTTTAGCTCTCGTCTCCCAATATCCATATCATCAACAATCATTACCTTTAACACCGATGACACCTCTTTACAGTACAAAGCTGTATTACGACATATTACTGCATTATTATATGTTTTTACCCTTCGCAACAGGAAGAGTGAAGTAAACGACAGCACCAACCTCGGGTTCACCTTCGATCCATACTCTTCCTCCATGCTTTTGTATAATCTTTTTAATGGTTACAAGTCCTATGCCGCTTCCCTCAAACTCGTCACTGGTATGGAGCCTTTCAAATATGCCAAAAAGCTTTCCCGAAAAATCCATGTCAAAGCCTGCACCATTATCTTTTACGTAAAATATATATTCCTCTACAGTTATAGTACAGCCAACAGTAATAAATGCCTTTTCTCTGTACTTTGTAAACTTTACCGCATTTGACAAAATATTATAAATAACCTGTCTGAGCATTACTCTGTCAGCGAAAACTGTGGGCAGTCTTGTTTCTATAATAAGCCTGATATCTCTATCCTGATGTACCAGCTCAAGCTCACTAAATATAGACTTAAATATTTCTTCAATATCAACCTGCTCTTTGATTATGTCTGCCTTTGACGTAGTTGAATACTTCAAAAGCTTGTTTATCATTTCTATCATCTCTTTGCAAATATTTCTAATATTTTTCAGTATTTCATTTCCATCTTCGCCCAGCTCTTCTCCATAATCTTCTATCAAGATTCTGGTATATCCATCTATTGCTCTTATAGGAGATTTTAAGTCATGGGATACTGTATGGGCAAATGCCTCAAGCTCATTTACTACATTTTGGATATCGTCGGTTCTGTCAATTACCCTTTGCTCCAAGTGTTCATTAAGCATAGTTATTTGCTTAATCGCTTGTTTGTATTCAGTAATATTATCAAATACCACGCCTATCTGATTATCAGCTATTTTAAAGGCATTTACCAGATAATATATATCTCCGTATGCATAGTAGGTTTCAAAATGTCCAGACTCTCCAGTATATAAAATATTGTGATATATATGTAAATCTCTGTTGGGATATCCAAAAACCTCTATCCATGTTTTCCCAATCATCTTATCCGTATTTATATGAGTCTGGTTTTTAAAACCTGGATTTATATCTAAAAATCGAATATCAATAAGCTTACCTTCTTCATTCATTATAGGCTCAAAAACAAAAAAACCATTAAGCATCTTTTCAAAAAGCAGTGAATATCGTTCTTCACTACGAATCAGACTTTTTTGAGTTTTTTTAAGCTCTTCAAGCTGCTGCTTCAATCTGGCGTCTGCATCTGTAAGCTCATTATAAAGTTGTGTCAGCTTTTTATGGTTTCTTAGTATTTCAGCCTTCATTTTACTTATCTTTTTAATGTATAGTATAAGTGCTATGATAAAGCTAAGCAGTAGTAAGATTATTACTTCAACGGCTATAATAATTCTTTTGTAGGTTTCATAAAATAATGATAGAGTTTGGGTCATGTAATAATCTTTAGTGGCATTGAAAATATCCACCGTCTTATGATTAATCCATACGAAACCCTCATGGTATGAGTTTAGAACAGAAATGCTTTTAAAGCTGCTGTCTGAATAAAGCTTTAGTACTCCTGATACAAAAAATAGTACTCCCATGATAAGGAAAAAGCAAAACAGTCGATATTTAATTTGCTTTTGTTTCATTAGACTGCCCGCCTCCCTCTAATCATTCTTAAATTTATTATGTGCCATATTTGATATATTTATAGGGAAGCAACCATAGAGTCTAACTTATTTATGGGATAGTTATAATTTTGCTCTAAGCTATGACTGGAAAAAAATAATGCACTAGGCTGGTGCCAAGAGCATTATTTATGAACTTTATTAATCGAATAAAAGTGACCTCCACTATAGAGAAACAACTTCAAAATTGAATTTTTCCTGTTGTTTCTCACAAAGAAATTAGCAACTCTTAACGAAAAGTTTTTTGAGTTTTAGAGTTGGTTATCTAAAGATATAGTTTTTTATAATTTTGGGAAAACTCGTTTATGAAAATTCCATCTTCATGTGCATACTTTCTAATTATTTCTTTAATATTATCTGCTGCCATAGAATACGCAAGTAAAAGTCTATTATTATAATATCACATCCAGCCTATCTCTTATTTTCTGCGCTTCTCCGCTTCCGTTAGTTGAAAGCCGCATAAAGGGCAGCTCATAACTGCTTAAAATGCTGTTTTTCAGCTTATCTTTCTTTAATTGCTCTGGATTATTTTCATGGAAGGCAAATTCATCTACTTCTATAAGCAATATCGGCTGCTTATTAAATTTATAATAAATCACAAAGTCAAGAGCTGCACCATGCTTTACATATTTCATTTCATCACCATTAAGTTTTTCAGTGCTTTTTAATGTCCTAAGCTTGTCAGAATAATCCTTACATAGCAGGTCAAATACAGAGATTATTTCGCTTTTTATTACAGCTTCCCCTTGTGTATTGTATTCTATATATCATATCCAAATTGTAAAAGCTACAATGCAAAATAAATAGGAAACGTCAGGCAGCAAACCGCCTGACGTTATACCCATTATTAGCTCTTCATCCTTATGGCAATGGAAAAGGTTTTTAAACAGCTTTCTACGCATATTTTTTATGCTTTCTTTATATAGTATAGGTTATTATCGCCAATAGTAACTATGTAGATTTCGTCAAAGCCTTCTTCATAGGCAGGAGGCTGAAGCTTATTCAATGTGCCTCTGATAGCTGACTCTGGCACTCTCTTTTGTGCTTCTCTTTGGTTGTTTCTTTGTATAGCATCATTGATATCTGTCTGCAAATAATATGCTTTTGTTTTAAAATAATTGCTTCTAGCTGGTGCAATATATTTTTCCCTGTCTAAAGCAGTTGGATTGGTATTATCAACTACGAAGGATTGCTTTGCGGCAATACATGCATCCAGTATGAGCTTTTCCTTTTTTCGAGTTTTCAGCATATCAAGATTTATTCTTACATGGGTATCATAAAAATTCTCCCTGCAAAAGGTTGATTTGCCCGAGCCTTGTATGCCTACTATAATTACTGCTTCCAATTAACCTGCACTCCCTTTGTTTATTGTTTTTTTCGTTGTGCCTCGCCGTTATTCAGATTTTTTAAAAAAGGATTGTCATTGATATAGAGAAACAACTTCAAAATTAAAACTTCTAGTTGTTTTTCACAAATAGATTAGTAACTCTTAACGAAAAGTATTTTGAGTTTTAGAGTTGCTAATCTATAATGTACCAAGGACAATCCTTCTAACTATCTATTCTACCTTATTGCCGCATCCGGCACAGAATTTTGCATTATCTTCTATCTTTGCGCCGCAGTTTGAACAGAATTTCTTTTGCGGAGCTGCTGGTGCTTCTTCCCTCAGTCTTACTACCTTTGTGCCGCAGTTGCTGCAAAAGTTTACATTATCAGGAACTGGCTGATTGCAGTTTGTACATGCTGTACCGCTTGCTTTTGCATTAGCATTTGTATTCTGTGATTCAACAGGCTTGGTCATACGGTTCATCATTTCCAGACCCATTGCCATGCCGACACCTGCCTGTACGGTGCTAGCCATGCCGTTTCCAGAGTTGTTCTGCATTGCATCCACTACACCAATATGCTGGTATTTGGATAGATCTCCAACCATCTCGTAGGATGCATTCTTTTCTATCATTTTTTGTATCTGCTCTGGATAGTTAAAGCTGGACACTGTAAAGTCAGTTAGGGTCAAGCCTATTTTTATAAGCTCCATATCCAAATCTATTTTTATGCCCTTGGATATATCGTAGGCGTTTGCCTGTAGGTTAAACATATCCTTGCCTTCCTTGCTGATCCATTTCATAAGAAGCTGATCCAAAAGAGCCAAAGCACGTTCCTTAACATCATCTACACTGAACTCCTGCTTGATGCCGGCTATTTTATCTATAAGCATCAAGTAATCATCAACTTTTACACTAAATGTTCCAAAGCTGCGTATTGGAATACCTCCCGGCATCCTTGGCGTAGGAATATTAACTGCATTCTTGGTCCCCCATTTAACCAAGAATTCCTTTGTATTTACAAATAGAACCTCGGCTCTAAGACCGCTGTTGAAGCCAAACTTAAAGCCCTTTAATGTACTAAGAAAGGGTACTATATCTGTTTCTATTTCGTAGTTGCCTTCGTCTTTAAATATCCCCTCAACCTTGCCGTTATAAATAAATATAGCGTCCTGCCCCGGCTTTATTATCAGCCTGCTGCCTCTTTTTATTTCCTTGTTGCGCCATTTCCAAAATAAAATATCATCTCTGGTTTCATTCCACTCTATAACGTTCAATAATTGATTACCGAAAATCCCCATTGCCATTCCCTCCGTTTTATATTCTCATAATCTTACATCATATTAACAAATTCACTTAGAAGCATAATTTGTGATGCAGAAAAAGCCTCGTCTCCTCTAAAGTAGAAATATGCACCTACTGCCGCCAAGGCAAGAGCTACAAGTATTGCTATTTTAACAGCACTTAGAGGTGATTTTCCTGAAATCGTGCCATTTTGTGCATTTATCATGTATCTGTATTTTTTACCGTTATAATCATATTGTGCTGTCCATAAAGGCAGTAGTATATGCTTATATTTTACATCGCTGTAATGGGTATTAATATGGATGCTTCTTACCTCGTCGTATCTTTTCAGTACTCTTGAACGTACCTCGGCTACAAGCTCATCATTAATTTTGCCCTTTGCTTCCTCAAAACATTCTACAACCCCAAGGCTATAGCGTTCAGCCATATAGCCGGATATGTACTGGGGCTTGTAAGGCTCTACTTCCTTTGTATTATATGGCTCTATCTTTCGCATAAGCGGGGCATCATAGTTTTTTGATGCATTTACCTGTACATCATCAAAGAATCTGTCAAAGCTTCCTCTTACTCTATGCCAGCGTACTTTGCGCTGTCTTTCATTTTTACCATTTCTCCTTACTGTAACATAGTAAACTTCTCCGCCCTCTGCTGTGTAGTCGTTGTAAGTCTGAGCGTCGTATGTCCAGTAGGGTATGTATACTGATATCATCTTATCACTCTGGTATAAGCTTTTAAGCTTGTTTGGAGCCAGCCATCTTCTGCGTATCCATTTATCAAAGATTTCTTTTGCTTTATGCTTATCTATTTTGAAAGGAATAATACCTTCTGGCTTTATTCCTGCTGACTGCTTGCTTTCCAGTACATGAGATGAACCGCAGTAGCCGCAGTGCAAGGCAGTCTGGTGCTTGTCAACTACTGTTTCCGCTCCGCAGCTATCACATTTTACGACACTTACCTCTTTATCCCACTCGTGACTGGCTTCTCTACCAAGTACATCATTAAAATCATACTCTTTTACCTGACTTTTGTCACCGCTTATGTCTGTTTCCTCACCACAATAAGGACATTTCAGCTTTTGAGACTTTATGTCAAACTCCATATTGCCTCCACAGCTTGAACATAAGTATACCTGTGAGCTTTCCTCCTGCATTGTTTGGTTTTCCATAACAATTCCCCCTATCGGTATCTATACAGCAATGGCTGTTAACCTTTTTAGTAATAAAAAGCTACAGCCATCTTACTCAATAATTATGTTTCATAATTATATTTATGTTTCTTCTTTTATACTTCTTCTTTAAGAGTAGTAGCCTTTAATTTAGCCAGTTCGTCCTCTACATTAGTGTTCATACCTGCCTTTAGTGCACTAAGCTCATCCTCAACGTCAGCAGTTGGAGTGTCATACTTGTTCAATAAACCGTCAAAATCATCTTCCTTTGACTTATTAAGCTCTGCCATAGCTTCAGCTTGATCTAACATTCTTTCGGCTTTTGCTTCCATACGGCCGAATGCACTTAGGTTGTTTGCCGCGTCCGCTGCACTGCTGCCGATTTTGTTGATTTTTTCCTGTGCCTTTGCTACTGCCATTTTAGCCTTTATAGAGTCTCTGCGTGCATTTAGCTCATCTATTTGTGATACCAGCTTGTCATGCATTTGTCTCATTTTTATGGCGTTGCTTGCTGCCAGCTCATAGGATTTTCTCAGCTCTGCCTCATTTGCAGTCAATTGTGCCTTTTTTGCAAGGAATTTTCTTGCATCATCATCATTGCCTGCTTTTACTGCACGTGCTGCGTAGTCCTGCATTTTGTTTATTTCTGCTGCACACTCGTCAAGAGCTCTTTTTGCTCTTGCTTCGTCAGCCATTACGCCTGCTGTTTCTGCCTTAACCTTATTAAGGTCATCCTGAAGATTTCTCAATATTTGATCTATCATTTTTGAAGGGTCTTCCATTTTATCTAATAATGCATTTATATTTGATGCCATGATATCTGAGAATCTTTTTATAATTGACATTTGAACCACTCCTTAATTTTTAGTTTTTCATTTTTGCATAGTTTTCTAAATAGTGAGAGTATAAATTATAGTGCGATAATTATTACAATTGCGATTGCAATTATTATTGCAATCTATTTCATTGTATAACAATAAGTAGCAATTTTCAATGTGTATTTGGGTGTAGGGCTATTTGGTAAAGTTTGCATATGGCTGCAAAATAGCTCTTTTCGGAAGGAAGGTGATACATATGAGTAATGCGTTTTTATGTTACTATTTCAAGGCGATTTATTCTTAGTGGCATTATTAACATTAATAGTGTTACTTATAGAAAAAATCTCAAAAAAATAGTAGCCCCGTACGCAAATGGTCGCTACTATTTTTTATTAACTACTAAATAGTGATGCCAGTTGCCTAAGCAACTAGAATTGTGTACTATAGGGTGTTGACGCACCCTATTTTTATTTTGTGCATTTCTTGTATTATATCAGATTGGGTGTGGATTGGAAATGATATTTTGCATTTTGTTTTTATCGTAGTTTATTTCTAATACAGTTTTAAACTTTATGTTTTTGCCAGTAGTAGTCTCAAATATTTTAGTAAGTCTTCCCGATGAAAATAAAATCCTTTTATTCATTATTTATACACCAAATAAATTCATCTATTTTTTCAAAGCCTAACTTTTCATAAACTCGTATAGCCCTTTTGTTAAACTTTGCAACAAGCACTTCTATGGTATTGAATTTATAATCTGTGCTACGAAAGTCCAGTACGCATTTACCATTTCTGTTTTGTCCTTCGAAAGTTGATCATATATGGCGTTATATAATTCTTTTCTTCTTTCCTATTATATAAATAGCACCACATAATTTTAGCCTTGATTTCTCATCTAAATTTTTAAGTTTATCCATAAATAAATCTACAATATAATTATTGTACTTTCCTTTCCTTAGGTGGGCATCCCCATTTATCACATCTTCACAAAACTTAAGTAATTCTCTAGTTCTGTACTTTGAATCATTTAAGTTAAATCTTAAAATATGCTGATTAATAAATTCTTTTTCTTCGTCTGTATAAGGTACTGATATGCTGGGCTCAAACAATAATTTAAGTAGATTATATTGAATCTTATATATATGATTTCCAAAAGTAATTCCCATAGGTTGCAGAATAATTTTTCTTTTTTTTAAATAAATTCTTTTAAGCTTTTTATAAGCCGAACATTCATCTGTACATTTTTCTTGGGTGCATGCAACCTGCTCATAACTTTCAATTTGCTTCTTTGTAAATACTTGCCCCTTATCTCCTACTTTTTTAAAAGATTGATTACATTTTGGGCAAGCTAATCCTATATTGGGAACACATTCCTCTAATCTTACAGAAGAATGCCTCTTCTCAATGGAATGTTCTAGGTGCCCAAATCTTTTTGAATCAATATATATCTTACTATAGCAATACATACAGTAACCGTCGGTAGTGCTATATAGTAAATCTAATAAATTATCAGCGTTTAAACCTTTACACCCATAATTTGTATTTTTATCGTAGTTTGGAACAAACGATGGTATCTCTAGTATTGTAAGGGTATTCATTTTAATTACCACCCCTGAATTTGTTTATAAATCAATTTTTGTACTGGCGTTAACTTATCATAACCTATTTCATTTAACTCATCTTCTTCTTTTTGTGTCCAACTATCTATAATCTTTAGATCAAATAGCCTTTGCAGCTGGTCATCTATTGTATTAATATCTTTTTGCACACTTCCGAATAGCTTACTAAATAAGGTATTTACATCTGTTAAAGTTGTAAAATCATTACCATCTAATATACTAAAATTATTTTTCTCCAATGTAACAATATTACAATCATTACTGTTAGCTACTAAATCGCTAGAATGTGTACTTACTACAAAATAGTTGTCTGAAAATTGTTTAGTTAAAAAATTTAAAATTCTTGCAGCATATTTAGGAGATAAAAATTCATCTATTTCATCAATAACAACCAAACCGCTAGTCATAAGATGTTCATTATAAAAAATGAGTTCTGTAAATATTCGAATAATGGCTTGATAACCACTAGATAGTTCTATCTCTTGACTATCTATTTTTACCTTAACTTCACCATAGCCAAATCCATCTTGTAGTTTTTCTCTCTCGATATTTAAATTTATGCCAAGAAAATCTTTTAGCAAGTTTCTTAGCCTTTTTTGATATAATGGATACAATCGTTCTATATGCTCATTTTCACCAAAGCTATCTAGTAAATTATAAAACTTATTATCTACTCTGGTATTTACTATTTCTGTATTTGAAATTCTATAATCCACAATATCTTTAGATAAGTTTATATTACTTACATTAAAATAGCGATTAACCGAATCTATATAGTAAACGTCTGGTTTCATCTTATTAACAATTTTTCTAAGTAACTCGGACTTTCCACTCGAATTATCACCTACAATAATCCAATTCTTACGTTCAGATTTTTCAATGTGCTCACTTATTTTATTTAGCATACTTAAGTATTGCATCATATACCACCTTTAATTTTGTTTCTATAGCTGATTTTGTTGCATTTCCTTGCCTAATTGTATTCTTATAAGCATCAATACCAAGTATGCTATCACATACCTGTGGAGTAATATGTATACATAAATGCTTCTTATCTAATACTGTAAACAGGCTTTCCAACAAAGTTATTTGTTTTGATACTTTTCCGTTTAATAAATTTATAAAATTTTCAATACTACTTTTATATTCAGCAATAGCCTTATCATCAAAATTAAGTGCAATTTGCGAAAAGTCATTTAATAACTTATTCATATTCTTATAACCTTCTATCTTAAATTTACTATCTTCAAATTTTATGAAATATTTAAAAGCACATAATCTTAATAAATACTCAATATTCCTACTATAATCTTCAATCTTGC
>CALGKJ010000152.1 GCA_937930535.1 uncultured Clostridia bacterium | reverse complement strand
CAGTTTACTACCGCCGTATGAAATGGCATTATTATGCGGTGTTTTTTCCGCTTGCTCCTCAAATATTTCATGTATTAACTTATTTTTTGGATAATATGCCTCAGTATTATTGTATTCAAATATTATTCGCTGCTTTTCAAGCTCAGTAAGTATTTCTATCTCAGACAGCAGTACATAGTTATTTTCTGCGATTGCAGCTAAAATATTGTCAAAATGCACTGCCATTCTTTCGATAGTTTCCTTTTTAAAAAGCTTTGTGCAATACTCAAATTCAAATAACAGAGTCTCTTCCCGCTGGGAAGCATGAAGCGTCAAGTCAAATTTAGAAATTCTGCCCCCTGCATCATAGCTTTTAAGCTTTAAAGCCCCTTCGGCATTTGAGTCCGGAACAATACTCTCCGACTCCCTAAGTATAAAATTAAACATCACATCAAATATAGGATTTCTGCTCATATCTCTTGGTGTATTCAACTTTTCTACCAATTCTTCAAATTGATAATCTTGATATTCATATGCCTTTAGTATATTTTCTTTTACCTCTCCTATGAATTCTTTAAAAGTCTTTTCACCATTGGGATAATTTCTCAAAACAATAGTGTTTTCAAATATACCTATAATATTCTCAAGCTCACCACAGCGTCTGCCTGCTACCATGCTTCCTACCAATATATCTTCCTGCCCGCTGTATCTTGACAGCAGTATATTTATACCCGCCAATAGTACTACTTTGATAGTAGTGTCGTTATCGCCACAAAGCTTTCTCAGCCCCGAACTCAGTGCCCTTCCCAGCTCAAAGCTCATGCAGTCTCCTTCAAAGCTTTGCACCTGGGGTCTTTGATAATCCGTCGGCAAATTTAGCACTGGTATTTCTCCATTTAGTAACTCTAGCCAATATGCTTCCTGCTGCTCTTTACTCTGTTTTTCAGAATCCCGATATAGATAGTCCTTATATTGCTGCTGCTGCTCTTCTAGCGGCTTATCCTCATATAATCTTATAAGCTCCTTAAGTAGTATGTCTGATGAAGCTTCATCCGATATAATATTGTGCATATCCCATATGAGCATATACTTTTTAGACTGCAGCTTTACAAGTACTGCCCTGATGATGGGCCCTTTACTCAAATCAAAAGGCTTGATAAAGCTGCTTATTATTTCCTCAATTTCTGTATCCATGGCTTCACTGTACTCTATTTTAAAATCAAAAGCTTTATGTATTATTTGTACTATTTCTTCCCCATTGGCATGAAAAGAAGCTCGCAGGATCTCATGGCGCTTTATAAGCTTCACAAAAGCTTCTTCCAGCCTTTTCACATCTAAATCTCCATCTATCTCCAACACCCTAAGCAAATTATAGGCTGTGCTTGCCGTATCAAACTGCTGCAGCGCATACAGCCTCTCCTGAG
Source organism: uncultured Clostridia bacterium (assembly GCA_937930535.1). Lineage (GTDB taxonomy): Bacteria > Bacillota > Clostridia > Lutisporales > Lutisporaceae > CALGKJ01. The sequence continues at coordinate 3,372 of CALGKJ010000152.1, read as the reverse complement.
GCAAAGAAAGCTTATAGGCAACTTGCTCTGCTTCCGGCTGCACCGCACATACCGGTATTACACTTGAATCCGATAATACAATACACTCCTTGAAGTATACTTTTGAAAGCTTTATATCCAAATCCGAATTCAGCAAATTTATTAAAGCCGTTAAACTTTCGACTATTTTTATTATAGCTTCTTCATCACACAATGCTTTATTGTATTTAATAACTCCTGTCAAACCCTTGTTTTCTTTTGAAAAAACGAAACTTAGATTACTATTTATTTGTCTTACATATTTGAAAGTTTGGTAATTTGTTATAAGAAGAGGTACATTAAGTGAATCTCTAAAGTGTTCCCTATCAGGCTTATCATAACCCTCTGAAAAGATGTTATTAGCATTTCCGTCCGATTGTTTTATAAACGTTTTGATCCGTAATAAAAGATCCCTATATGTTATCTCATTTTCCAAGGTCTCTCTTAAGGACACTGCAATAGTGGCACACCCTCCAGAATCTTGTTCATAAAGCTCAGACCATATAACAATATCCTTACTCTCCATACATTTGTTCAGAAGTATTACCACTAATGATAATAATACCGTCTGCAAGTTATGACCAGATTCATCTATAAGCATATTCAGACTCGTATTGCTTTCCTCATGCATTTTAAACTCATATATATCTTCTAAATACGAAAATTTTCCGTCAAGTATGTTACAACTTGGAGAATTACATTTTCCCATTGGCTCCATTAATTTTTTTATGTTTTTCATTTTGCTACTATCCCCCATATTATAATTACTTTTTGCAATTTCATATTCATAACAGTACGAGCTGGATTTTTTAAGGCTACTTTATTTAACCATCTAGCACTCAGTAAAATTTACAAAAAATTTGTATGTCGCAATACCGACGGCAAGTGGAAGGTTCAATGAATCAATAGTATTTAAATGGGGTATCCGAATACTGGTCCCATAATTTGAGAAATCCTCACTTAAACCACTGGCCTCATTCCCGAATACGAGGGAAAAAGGGGTAGACTCATCTGCTTTGAGACTTTCCAAAACAGGCTTGCCCTTTAGCATAAATGTATATATTTTATGATTGCTATAGCTCTTCATATAATCGGTAAAAGACTCATAATAGCTGAAATTTAAACTAAAAAAAGCCCCCATTGAGCTTCGTAAAACCTTTGGATCGAAAATATCCACACCAGGTCTTATGATAGCCAGATTGTTTATTCCAAAGCCAACAATTGTCCTTATAATGGTGCCGAGGTTTCCTTGATTGTTTGGATTGACCAGGACAATATGCGGCTTATCCTTTTCCAAGCAAGAACTGAATTTATCAAACACCCCTATAACATAGCAGTTTTCCTTAGGACTCAGCTTATTAAAAAGCTTGTCATCCATTAATATTTCAATATTATTGCGTTTGCAGATATTATATATATTTTCTCTCATTATCCCTTCATCAAATTTCGAGTTAATCAATACCTTCCTCACAACTTCAGGCCTATGGCTTAACAATTCTATCGTTGGAAACGCCCCAAAGGTATAAGAGTACTCACTTTCTTTTTTATAGCTTTTTAATTTCGTATCCAATTATAACACTTCCTATAATCTTAAATTTCTATTTTAATATTGCTACTGCACAGTAGTTTTATACTTATTCCAAAAGCTTAAATCCGCCACAATATAAAACAATGTATTTCCTATTATAATATTTCTTAAACAACTTGACAATACACTCCATTTGTTTGCCTTCAGGATCAATAGAGCATATTATATAGTTCCATGTATCATATTTCTTAATCATTGTTTTATCATATATGTCGCTCATGTTGTTGTTCGATTTATATTATCATAGCTATAGTTGTAGCTATTGCCAAATTCGTCCTTATAGCTTTCTACTTTGTGCTGCTTTTCTCCAGCATTATGGTTAAATGCTACAATATTATACTAACACCAGCAGCATACCTTGAAGCAGTATCGCCCGTAACCGGCTTCTTCCTCGATTACTGATGGTTGTCTTGCCTTTATGCTTTCCTGAGCTATTTTTCTTCAGATTCAAGCCTGCCAGCTTCTGTATCCGTTTGGAGTGTTCAAAGCGTTTGATATCTCCAACCTCTGCTACAAAACCAGCAGCCATAATAAGTCCTACGCCTTTGATCTTCAATATTTCTTCCATGCCTGGTATTGGTTTCGAAAGCTGCTCAACAAGTGCCATAACACGTTCATATTGAGTCATTTTTAAATCATAATCTTCCAGAAGCATTGTAATATCATTCATGGCTGATATGATGCCTTCCTTGATTCCAACACTTCTCTTGGCAGCTTCAACAAGCACTGTAGCTCTTTTTACTCCTACAGCTCTTATCTTGTCTTGCTTCCATCTAGCTACTATTCCAATTATATCTTTTTCAATTACCTGCTTTGGAAGAGGAAATTCTTTGAGTACAGTCAACGCTGCTTTTCCTTCCCAATCCCCAAACACTGTCCTAAACTCTGGAAAGTATATGCTTAGCCATCTTAGAACCTTGTTTCTTATGACATTCAACTGCTTTACAATGTGCCAGCGTGTATCCATCGCTGTTCGGAGCTCGCTGTATACCCCTTCTGGGATATATGGTTCCATATATCTTCCATCTTTGACTAGCATTGCAATGATCTTGGGGTCCTTACGGTCATTCTTGGTTGGATTGTTATCATCTAACTCTTTGCTCCTTTTTACATGAAACGGATTCACCAGCACAATTTTCATGCTATGATCCTTGAGAAACGGAGCTATGTTAAACCAGTAATGACCTGTAGGTTCCATGCCTACCGTTACCTTTTCCTTGTAGTTTTTGTTCTTTATTTCTTCAATCCATAATGCAAATTCCTTGAAGCCAGGTTCATCATTAGTGAACCTAAGCACCTTTGCAAGTTCTACGCCTCTGAAATCAAAAGCTCTGGCGAAGTGGACCTCGCTAGCTATATCCACACCTATTATCAGAGTCTTTTCTGAGATTTGCATTATCTTTGAATTCTGGTTATACTTCATATTAAGTACCTCCTGTAATTATGATTTGTGGTTACTGCCATGCAACTCACATTTCAAATTTTACTGTGTGGTACTTCTTTTTTCAAAGTTCATTTTTGTTCAATACAGGAATGCTCCTCAATTTAATAAAACAAGCAGCCGTTTTCTTTTCCAAATGCAACATAGGGGGGCTGCGTTTACAACCAAAAACAAGCACATTGCATTAGTAGCTGTATCCTTTTTGAGATTCAGCCCTTGCAGCTCCTGCATTGCCTTAAGCCCCATAGGGGTTGCGGCATTGCCGAGACCCAGCATATTTGATGTCATATTCATTACCATGGCTCCCATGGCATTGCTTTTAACT
>CALGKJ010000151.1 GCA_937930535.1 uncultured Clostridia bacterium | reverse complement strand
ATGATGTATAAGTGTATGGCAAGAAACTACCATTATACCAATAAGGTTACCAGATCCTTTGAATGCTATGAGATTGCCATTGATGAGCTGCCTAAAAAAGAAATAGATTTGCAGGTGTTTTTCTGGTGTGAGATGGCATATGTTTATCATGTTGAATATATGCGTGAACTAGCTGAAAAGAGGTTTAAATTAGTAGATGAACTTATTCAAATGCATAAAAATAAACTAAGCAATAACACCATGTTTTACTATTACTATTGGAGAGGCATCTCACATATGCATAACGCAAAGTACCGGACAGCAAGAGAACATTTTGAAAAGGCAATAGACTATGCTACAAAAAATTTTGAGAAAGCAGGTGCTATTTCTAATATAGGTAATGTTAATTCAAGACTTAGAAGATATAAAGAAGCACTCAAGTACTTTGAAGAAGCTTTAACTTATCCCGATGAGGTCAATCTTTCCCCAATGGTAGTAACATATAATAATATGGGCGACACCTATAGGAAAATGAAAGATTATGAAAATGCCCAGAAATATGTTGATTTAGCTATAGAAGCAAATGAAAGACAATACATCTTATCCAATCATTTGCTTTGTGTTCAGACTGTTGCAGAGATACAAATGGACTTAGGAAATGAAAGTTCATATATGGAGTACTTTGATGAATTGTTAAATACTAAGGGTAAGTATTTACATAAAGCTTCATTAATATATAATCTTAAGAATTTTATAACAGATTCAACATATAATTTGCCTTGCCTAAAGGACCTTACTCGTGTAATAATAGATTTAACTAAGGCAACTGACAGTAAATACTATATTAGCGGTTTACATGAATGTCTTGGATTAATTTATATGAAATTATTAGAATATGGGGGCATTAGATATGAAAAAGCTTAATAAATCCATACTGACACTGTTATTAGTCTCAATATTACTTATATCTGCAACAAATACTGCTTTTGCATCAAATGGAGAAGACCCTGTAGGATTAAAAAGTATGCCAGCTCCGTACATAGGTACAGCTCAACACAAATAATCAGCTAACACAAAGACAACCTTTAATATGAGGTTGTCTTTTTCATTTAGTAGTAATATAGAGAACCAACAAAACTTAGGCAATTAATATTTCAGCTTATTATCTGCTCGATCCTGTCTATGCATTTCTTTACATAAGCATCTTCAGCAGGCACTCCATCATACCACACCTCTACAGAGCTGTTATTTTTTCCAAAGTATCGTGCTTTTAATATAATTTCCGGCCTGTATTCAAAATGCAGTATATCAAAGTGTCCCCATTTCCCTCCCCATACAAAATTATTCTTTTCAAATATCTCAGCTATTTCCTTTGGATAAGCTTCCAATCTTTTTTGTCCTTCTTCTGCTGACGCCCATTTCCAATAGTCTCTTTTATCCCGAGCCAGATCGATAGCAATGCCAAAGGAGTGAGAGCTTAACCTATTTGTTTCTGCTATAGTTCGGTAGTTGTATGTACCGCTGCCGGGAAATACACAAGCTCTTACGTCGGCTCTTTGCTGTGTAAGGGGTATCAATTCCTGCATAACTGCTTTTAGTGCCTCCGCCGCTTTATTACTGGCATTAAACTGATAGCTTTTACTTCCCACCTTAACATTTGTAAGGTTAGCTTCTATCTCTTGTTTTGTTTTGCCGTAGGCTTCGTGCAGCAGCTCATATATTCTGGAGCGTCCAGGATCAAAGCTTTTATCCATAAGCTTTTTTATAGGCTCCAAGGGGTATATAGGCTCCAGCATATCTTGAACATCAGGGTTATTCAGCTTTTCTGCCGCATTTTTTTCTTTTTTATCATCATACAAAACCTTGCTGCCCGACTTTAATAGAAAATATACCTTATCATCCTTTGAAAGCTGTATATCCTTGATAAATTCGGGATATGCAAGCATCATGCATAATAAATCCTGCTTCATTACTATTTCATATTTAGTTTCAATTTCCGCTGGTTTCAAAAAAGCAGTGTGTTCAGCTGGATTCTCAATCAAATAACCGAAACCAAGCAGTAAACCCATTAATAATAAAAAAGAGACAACTTTCTTCAACACAACTCACCTCGTAATTAAAATAAATAAGTATATGAATACAATATATTTACAGCTTGCATTTATATACTTACCACCAAACAGTACCTCTATTCATTTATATTAATAATATATAGCTGCTCTGCATGTGCCGGACATATATCCGCAGCTTATTATTATGACAAGGGAACCTACTTGATTACAAAATAAGTCCCTGCGAATATTAAAGCTACTCCTAAAAGCTTATATAGATGCAACTATTATAGTTAAGGTTGTGGTTATGCCAGCCGTTTACTGATTTTGTTGAAATACTGGGAGATACATGTTTTCCCAGTATTTCATAAATCCAAGGAACTAACAATAGAATCCACCCCTTTATCTGACACACTTTTTTGTTGTCAGAGATCAAAAAAGCCTAAGCCGGATGGTTAATATAAAACAGAAGCATTATATAAATAAAATATGCAGCCAGCAGCATTAGTGCCTGAAAGCGACTGATCCTTTTTGTAAAAATACTAGGTATAACAAGCAATGAATTAATAATAATTGTTGCAGGTATATCAAAGTAAAAGGTCTGCTTAGTTATTTCCAGAGTACCAAACTGTGCGGAAGCACCTATAACCATAGTGATATTTAGTATGTTTGCTCCTAAAATGTTTCCTATGGAAATCCCTGAATGTCCCTTTATCAGAGCAGTAATAGATGTAACAAGCTCAGGCAGTGAGGTTCCCAAAGCTATCAAAGTAAGACTGATTACAGCAGCAGGTATGCCCCACATGGTAGCGAGAGTTACTCCATGCTTTACTAATAAATTAGCTCCAAATACTATTAATATTATGCCTAATATAAACTTTCCAATCTGCACCGGGAATTCCTTAGGTGTTACTACAAGCCTTGATGCTGCTGTGCTTTTGTCTGATTTACTTCGGCCAGCCACTATAAGGTTAAAAACAATATATAAAGCCAGCATAGAAAGTAATATCAGTGAAGCCGTTTGAGTTATGTATTTATTTCTTGATATAAACCAAAATATCCCTATGTATGCAAGCATCAGTAAGCCCTTAATATTAAATATCTTTGACTCTATTTTAGAAGGCTTTATTAAATTATATATGCCTAGTATAAGTCCTGTATTACATATTGTAGAGCCTATGGCATTTCCTATAGCCATGGTTGACTGGTTTTGGATAGCTGACAATACCGATACCGATGCTTCTGGCAAGGTAGTTCCCAAGCTGACAATGGTAGCTCCTATAAGTACCTCAGGAAGCCCAGTAACCTTGGCAATCCATACAGCCGCATCAACGAAGTAATCTCCTCCCTTAATAATTAAAATTAATCCAATAGCAAATAATATATATGGTGCTATCATTATTTTATCCCTCCTTGGTTTCTTTGTTATACATAAGCCTTCATAAGTTGTTTATGGGGATGTACTATTATTTATTTTATTTAACAGTTGTATCAATTAGAACCTGAAAACTTATTATAGATAACCAACTCTAAAACTCAAAATACTTTTCGTTAAGAGTTGCTAATCTCTATGCATATAATACCATAAAAAGGAGCTGCACACTAATTTTTATCTAGTGCGACAGCCCCTTTTTCTATAAGAACAGAAAAAAGACTTGTAGGTAATCCGGGTAAAACTCCAAAAACAGTTCAGGTGAATATTACATGGCAGGTATGTGTTCATATCATTGATTGGATATCTCTATCGTACATAGTCGGTATTCCTAGAAGTGGTTCTTGTTTTACCTTTCTTTTCTATGTATACATACGAACTCACGTTATTTACCAAATTGTATAAAGCGATATAATCAAAGTAGCGAAAGTCACTAATATAACCAGTTTTGGAGGATTCAAATGATAAAAATAACTCGAAAAGATAAACCGGTAAATTTTACATAATTGCGAGCTGGTTTAGTCAGATTGAGTTCTTACAAATACTTTTACTAATCAGAGCTGGTGATTGATACAGTAATTGACTATCATTGCATACAATGGTATAATTTGCATAAAAGCAAAATCGGAATAAAGCTTCAATAATAAACTATGAACCATCAACTAATCTGATGGTGTGCAACGAAATTTATTGCTGAAACGCAATAAAATATCATGTGTAGAAAGAAGACTGATATATGATAGAATGGAAAAAAACAGTTGTTGTTGTTGGTGCTGGAGACACTGTGGTTAAGCATTACTATCCACGGCTTATGCCTTGGGTGAAAAATCGCTTTATAAATCTTTGGGTGGCAGACTATCTTCCACGCCCATATGCAGTGTGTCATGAATGTCAAGAAAAGCAAATGGATAAACCTTCTGTACCTCGGCATAATTTACTTTATATTACTACAGAGGGTGAGAGTCAATATAAGGGTGAGGAATTTGTATGTAATGTAAGGAATAGAAAATCTGTAGAGTGCGATCATATAGACAAGTATCATTTCAGGGATAAAAAAATATATGATGAACAGTCAGCAGACGTTGTATTTGTTGAAACACCGCCCTCCTATCATTGTGCAACTGTTGAAAAGTGGCTCGGAAGAGCTGGTATTATTATTGTTGATAAACCTTTCTCTGATAAGCTTGAGGATATAGCTTACTTGCGGCATAACAGTGCTTCATTAGAGCGTGTATGGGCATTTGATCATTACTGGGCTACAGGATACCCGCTTCGCAAACATTTAACTCAATTGATTTATGATATCGGCGGAGTAGATAAAATCGAATTCAGAATGCTTGAACCAAATCCAATCGAGAGCCACCGAAAGGGACTGCCGGGTATGATTGCTGATATGGGAAGCCATTTATTCGCTGTTTTGGATCTTGTAGGCAAGCTAGATACATTGAAGCTAGAGGATGTTTACCAAGGACGTCATGCTGGAGCATGGGAAGATGATACGAACCAATTGCATAAAGAAACCTTTGCGTCCATATCTTTTTCTATAGAAAGCAGCCGTTGGGATGGAATCCGCAAAGGGGTTTCATATGTAGGAAAAGGTGTTGGTGATAAGGAAGATAAGCGATTAATCCTCATTGGTCCTAACGGAAATGCAGAGATTATATTTGGAATGAATAATTCTCCAGCAATATATTTAATGAAAAGGATTTGGTTTGAGAACTCCAATGAAGTGATGTTACTTCCATGGCAAGTAGCTGTTTTGCCAGATGGGCATTCTAAGATGATTAAATGTGTTCTGGAAAACAGAGATTTAAAAGAGTGTTTATTCACTGTTGATAAAGCAGAGTGTATCATTAGCCTTGTCAATTGTGCTCAAAGTATTGCCGGTGATAAGCAGTCTAAGCTTCCAATATACCAAGCTGGTGATTCCCTAGAGAACATCGTTACTAGACTAAAAGGAGTGTCAGTATGACTAAAGAGATAAATATAAGTATTGAACAATATGAAAATCTAAAGAGGGAACTTGAAGATCTAAAAGCTAAAATGGCTCTAACACAGCGTCGTTTAGCCAATATTGAAATCAGCCTTGCAAGTGAGCATGACAGCAGCTTAGAATTAGAAGTGAGTAAAATATTCTCAGGTATTAGTGTGTATGTGTCTCGTAATCCGTCACTGGGGAGAGCTGCCGCTCGTGTATTTGAGCAATTAATTAAACCAGACGATAAGAATGTGGGTGTTGGGCTTTCTGGAGGAAGGACTATTCAATCCTTGGTAGAAAACCTTTCTCATGAATATTCTAATCTTACTATTCATGCTTTGAGCTGTCCGGGACTTCCACAGGATGTAGGATTCTCCGTTAATACCAATGTGGGCTACTTTTGCATGAAGCATAATAAAGCCAAAGGATATCATATTCCTGTTGACCCTTTAGTTGCTGGCTCATTATCAAATGATGAGATGAAAAAGATTCGAGAGGATATGCTAAAAAATGCCGATATGATACAGTATGCCTTTACGGGTATTGGTACTACAGAAGTACTTGAACGTCTTGTTGAGCGTGTAAACAATAATATTACCCTAAAAGATTATAAGGTTGTTGGTGATATGCTTTATCGGCCTCTTACTGAGGATGGTAAAATTGCACATATACCACATTTAGATGAGCGCATTGTTGGTTTGAAGCCAGAAGATTTAAAAGAACGCCTAAATTCTCATGTTACGCACCCTATTCGTTATATTGTTGGTGTGGCAAGCGGAGAACAGAAGGCGGAGGCTGTATATGCTGCTTGCATTGGCGGTTTTGTAAACTATCTGGTCATTGATTCTTTATTGGCTAAGAAGCTGATAGCGATGGCAAACGAAAAAAAGTTAAGCAAGTAAATATAAATATATAATTTTCAAAGGAGCTGTCGCACTAGCTATTAAAAAATAGCTGTGCACAGCTCCTTTGGCATATGCTACTCTTGGGTCAATATTCTCAGTCTGCTTATTCTATTTTTTTCTATTTTTTCAGCAATAAATCTAATTTTGTTATACTCTAAAGTGCCGCCTTCCTCTGGCAGACGTCCAAATAATCCTACCACAAAGCCTCCTATAGAATCATAGTCCTCAGACTCTATAAAAATCCCCAGCAGCTTGTTTATGTTTTCTATTTTTATAGTTCCATCAACTACATATTCATTTTCCTTAATAAACTCTACACCATTACCTAATTCGTCATATTCATCCTCAATCTCGCCAACAATCTCTTCAACCAAATCTTCCATAGTAATAATACCCGCAGTTCCGCCGTATTCGTCCAGTACTATTGCCATTGGCACCCTCTTATCTCGCATTTCATCAAACAACTCTGTAAGCTGCTTGAACTCAAAGGTAATAAACGGCTCTCTCATATAATCATTTATATCAAAGCAATTGCTTCTGCTATCACAAAAAAATATGTCCTTCAGATATAATACCCCAATAATATTATCTGTATTTTCCCTATATACAGGCAAACGTGAAAACTGATGCTCTCTGAATACCTCCACTATTTCCTCATAGGTTGACTCTACATCTACAGCTATCATATCAGCTCTAGGGGTCATTATATCCCCTGCCTGCAAGTCGCCGAAGGCAAATACATTGTGTATGATCTCCCTTTCTTCGACCTCTAGAACACCTTCTTCATGCCCCACGTTTATTAAGGTTTTCAGTTCTTCCTCTGTAATAAACGGCTGCCGTATATTAATCTTGCCGCCCAGCAGCTTAATAATTGCATTAGTTATCTTTATTAATACATCAACAATAGGATTCAGTATAATAGTAATAAAGGATATTAATTTTGCAACCCTTAAAGACACCTTTTCTGGATTTTGAGCTGCCAGAGACTTTGGAGTAATCTCACCAAATATCAGTACAAGAATAGTCATTACACCCGTGGCGATCCCAACTCCCGAGCTTCCAAAATACTCAATAGCCAGTGATGTTGCCAGAGCCGATGCCCCGATATTTACAACATTATTACCAACAAGTATTACACCGAGCAGCTTACTAGGATTATTCACCAGCTTATACACCAGCTCAGAGCCTTTTACTTTTTCGTTTACCATATGTCTTATTCGCAATTTACTTAAAGACATCAATGCAGTCTCTGATGCAGAAAAAAACGATGATAAAAATAAAAAGATCCCTAAAACAATAAGTTGCATCATAGTTCCTGTTTCCAAACAAATCACGCTCCTATATTCTGTCTATTTCTAGGGAAGCAACCATAAAACTCATTTTACTCATAAGCTAGGCATTGCTTCCCTTCTAGATTTTTAGCTTGGAACAATCTAAGTTTTAGCAGAAAACCCTTTAGAACCTCTAATAACATTTATATAAACAATACTAATTTTAAAGATTTCAGTCTTGTCTGTCAACTGAATAAAACTCATTACACCTTTTGCTTAATATTATATTATTTACTATTTCCCTTTATTTTGCAAGGATATATGATAATTGATTGTAAAACTTTCCATAAAATGCTATAATATATTCACTGACTTAAACGGAGGATGCATGAGTATGAGTAAGCTAACACTAGAGGATGTAAAAATAATTGGAGAAGGTCCGCAAATAAAAAAGGCCATTTCTGAAAAATATAATAGCCCAAAGGATTTTTATGAACGTTTTAAAGTTACTAAAACCTATACAACCTTTGCCAGCTATCTCAGTAAGGAGGTTATTACCTCACACACCTTTAAATGCAGCATTACTATAGCATTAGACGTAGATTTCCCCTCCCTTTTTGTTACCAGACAAAAACAGATTAAAAAGCATGTGCAAAGTATATATGAAAATATACGACAGTATAATCAAGAGTCAGATCTGCCAGTCCTTGATTATCTGCTTGAGCAATGCAAAAAAGAAAACCTTTCCACAGAAACCTCAATGATGTATAGGGCAAAGGCAAGAAATTACTACTATACAAATCGAATACACCATTGTGAGGAATTTTATAATTGTGCCGTAGAAACACTGCCAGAGGACGAAATAAACAAGAAGATATATTTTCAATGCGAGCTTGCCGATGATTTGTTCAGAGAAAACCTTATTGAAAAATCAGAAAAAAATTATAAATATATAGAGCAGTTGGTACAGCTTTATAAAAGCAAGCTGGACAGCAGCACCTTGTTTTACTATCACTATTGGAGAGGTATATCCTATATGCTGCTGAACAAAGACAAAAAAGCCAGAGAGCTTTTCAAAACAGCAGCAGAGTATGCCGAAAAGACCTGTGAAAAGGCTGGCGTTGTGGCAAATATAGGGCTTACCTATAAAAAATCCGGGCAATATGATAAAGCTCTGGTGTATTACCAAGAAGCTTCAAATTATCAAGATGAAACAAGAACATTAATAACTGCCGAGATATATAACTATATGGCTATGCTATATAAAGCTGTTAAGGATTATGCAAATGCAATAGAATATATCTCTAAAGCTTTAGATATAGCTGAAAAACAACATGATTTAGTATGCAAATTATGTTATACCGCCACATATGTAGAAATACAACTGGAAATGGGCAATACAAAAGCATATAAAAGCTACTTTGATGCACTCTCAAATACAAAGTACATGCAGATTTATAGTAAACCATATTTAGTAAAAGATATTAAGACTTTTATTAAATATATAAATGATATACAAGCTTTAAATGAGCTTATAAATATCATAATAGAGCTTATGCAAGCATCCGCTAGCTGCGGATATACATCTGGTCTGATAGATTGCAAAGGCTATGCCGAAATCAAAATACAAAATCTGACTAAGGAGGGCATACTATGAAAAATCTAATTAAACCCATATTTGTTATATTAGTTACAGGTACTCTTTTGCTATCAACTACAGTAATTTCCTTTGCCGGAGAGTGGGGGGACCCGTTAGGCGGAAAATCTATAGTTGTACCAAAATATAATTACGTAATAATATAATAAAGTGTGAAACAATAAAAGGAAGCGTATCGCCTGTGAAACTCACTTGTGAAGTTCACTAATAATACGCTTCCTTTTACTGTTTTTTCATCTATACATTGTGACTGCTGAAATATCAGCAACTTGCTGTTATGAAAAATTAGAATTTATTTTCCAATAACCATTTCACAATGCTTTCTTCCCTTTCCTTACTATCGTCCTGCTTGGCATCGTATTTACGCATTTTCTTCTGTGCAACAATATTTCCGTCTACCATATACAATATTCTTTCGGTTTTTGCTGCCACCTTTACATCATGGGTAACGATCATTATGGTTGTCCCATTTTTATTAATTTCTGCAAGAATTGCCATAACCTCAGTGGCTGATTTTGAATCTAATGCTCCAGTAGGTTCGTCTCCAAATAGGATATCTGGATCATTTATCAATGCTCTGCAGATACCAGCTCTCTGCAGCTGTCCGCCAGATGCTTGGGTGATATTATTATCTGCAAGCTGCTCAATTCCTGTCATTTCCAATAGCTTTCTTGCTTTTTGGTTTACTGCATTTTTATCCGCATTTTTTGATACAAGAGCTGGGAACATAACATTGTCAATTAAGGACAGATTCTTCAAAAGATTAATATCCTGAAAGATAAAGCCCATGTTATTCAGCCTGATATTTGCCAGTTCCTCTTCTTTCAGTCCGCTGATTTCACGGTCTTTAAATCTCAGGCTGCCGGAAGTCATTCTGTCCATACTGCTTACATTATACAGCAGTGTGGACTTGCCGCTTCCAGATGGTCCCATAATCGATACAAATTCACCTTTTTCTATATCCAAGTCTACATCCTTTAGGATATGAAGCTCATTATTTTTCCCTAACTCTACTTTTTTATTTATACTTCTTGCTTCAAGTATATTGCTCATATATATTCCTCCAATGTCAAATATTTGAATCAAAGTCTATGTCCATAGAGGCACCTGTCTATGCATCATTTTTCAAGATTCTGCATTCTGGCAGATACGCCTCCTGCTTAGACCCCTTCGTGCAGTTCTAACTTCTTAAAACTACAGATAAATCATCTTCTACTGTTACCTTACAGCACACAGATATAGTAAATGCAACTACTATAATCAGTGCTAAGGGACATAACAGCCAAGTCTGCCATGCAACATCAACAAATTGAATTCTTGCAGCTCCCATTGAGGACATTGCCATGCTTACAATAAACTCCCCTAAATAGTCAGAAGCCAGCACGCCAAGTATGATTCCCAATATTAGTACCATCAAAGTTCCTGCCATATATTGATGCTTAATATTTTTAGAAGTTAATCCCACACTACGCATAATTGCAATCTGGGACATATCCTTTGACAATAACATTTTAAGGAATAATGCAGTTATCAATACTACGATTATTACTGCAATTGCGATTCCGCCTATAACAATTGTGCTCATCTGGCTAATGATATTTCCAAGGGTCTGTTGTGTATATTCTTTAATATCATTTACCTGTGCAGAATTATAGGCATTCTGATAGTAATCCATTTTATTTCTGATATCAACGTTGGCTGCCACATCTATGTTTACAATATACCAAAGAACAGAATCTTCATTTAAGCCAAGACTAATATCCGCCTTTGCTGTTTTTCCACCGTTTGTAATATCTTGGTAGATACCACACACCTTCATAGTCTTTTCCGTCCCTGCAACCCTAACTACCACTTCATCTCCCACTTTTTTGTTTAATCCGTCGGCTGAGGCATTAGCATAGGAAAGTGAGATTTCTCCTTCGTTCTCTGGTGTTCTTCCTTCCAGATAATTTAGTGGAAATACAGAAAAATCTCCAGTTTCAATATTAATATAGTCCCAAGAGCCTTCCGCATTTTTAACCTGGTAGGAACATGTTATGTAGGCAGCGTACTTTTCAATATCTGAATCATTCTTCAGCTCTTGCTGCAGTTTTTCAAAATCTTCTGTAATCGTATTTGTCCTTCGAAGATCGATTCTCATGTCGCATTTTCCTATTCCCATATATGTAGAAAACTCTGGTGAATTCATGGTATTATACATATTTAACGGAAGAATTATAATAAACGTACATACGACAAAAATGAAAACTAACAGCCTGTATAATTTAAAACGCTTCCATACATCCCTGATGCCCATATAAATATTGGTGCTGAAGAATTTGTTCTTAAGCAGTGGAAAACTGTATTTTCGGTTCTTTCCACGCTCCATGATATCTGAACGTAATGCTTCCACCGCAGAAATCTTATCTATTCTTTTCAGCACCTTCTTGCAGTACATAACAATCATGAAATATACAAACAGCGGAGCTATAAGAGATAGTACATATTTTAGGCTTCCTGATAAATCCGAAGATAAATAAAGTCTCATATTACCGGTAAACAGATTTACCACTCCAAAGGAAAGCAGATAGCCTAGTATACCTGCTAACACTGACATGACTCTGTATTTGCTGACATATACCTTCTTTATATCCTTTTTGGACATTCCCATTGCTTTCATAACACCGATTTCTCTTAAATCCTCATCAATGGTTGCCAAAAACGTAAGTCTGATACAGAATGCAGATATAATAATCAGCAGAATACTAATAAGTATGATTACCATTGCAACTGCCGCATCTGACATGGCATTAAACAGCATAAATATCTTTCCACCCACTGTAGGGCCGTTTGCCGGAAGACCTGCCTCGATATATGCAGTCTGAACAAGTTGAGAATCTCCATTTTCCTTCATCTTAAATTCGATAAGATATTCCAGCTCCCCAGAATACTTGCTAAGCATTTCATCATAGTCCGCCTGACTGATAACAAAACGTTTAGAAGAAGTAAGAGAAGAATTCATCTCATAGTCTCTTGCATAATCTGAAATAACAAACTCCTTCTTATAACCTTCATTTTTCACCGTAATCCTATCACCTATTTTTAAGTCATGTTCTACCATAAAATAGATAGGAACCGCCACTTCGCCTGTCTTCATATCCAGCTTTTCATTATTTAGATCCAATATAAAATCAAATTTCTTATTCTGGATGACAAATGAAATATCCTGTACCGTTCCAGCCATGGTTTCACCTTCGCCAAAGTGGATATTGCTTCCATCAAAATTCAGAAGAACCATGGTTTCCTGCATGGCTATATGTTCACTATATTGCTCTGTAAATTTATCTATTTCTGCTTGATCATATTTTCCTGCGTGCATCTGTGTAATGTCAGCCGGTACTGCACGTTGCTGCAGTTCCGACATGGACTGAGTCAGATTTGCAATGATATTTGTTGCACTAGCTCCCAAAATAACTGCCATGGTTATAAATACAAACACTGCCAAGGTAATGATTTTCTTCCTAGTGAAGTCATTTTTTACAATTTTCAAAAACATTATTTTTTTCTCCTTCCTGCTATAGAGAAACAACTTCATAATTAAAAATATCCTGTTATTTCTCCAAAAGAGCGTTAACTATACCTGCCTTTACCTCGAAAGCTCTTATACTTTAAGTGATTGTTCTGCCTCCAAAATGCCTTCTGCTGCTTTCTGTGTTTCCATTTCACGAATACTCTTTGATTTGGATACAATTAGTGCGGTAATTACGAGTCCCAGTCCGGCAAGAATTAATAATAATCCGATTCCTCTTGTTTCGCCAGTTCCTATGATTTTTCCAACAGTATCCGCCAGTACACCACCCTCTACCAGTGCCGGATTAAATACATAATCTGCCAGAACACCTGCCAAAGCATAAGCAATTATATATCCCACCTGTGAAAGCAAGGAAATAAGTCCCCATGCTCTACCCTGTTTGTCATTATCAATAGACTTTCTTATAAGAACATCAATGCATGTAGTGGCATATGGCAGAGAAGCAAAGAATAAAAATCCAAAGATAATAATAATCGGAATGCTTGTGGTTGCACCGAATCCTGCCATAGTAATGCCAGACACAATAAAGCTTATTACCATGACATTTACATAATTACGTTTTAACATTCCGCTGCCGATTATGATGCTGGAAAACATCATACCGCAGGCAACTACTGTCTGCAAAATCCCTGTGGTTTTCTCATTGGTAATGGATAAAACCATTGGTTTTGACAATACCTGAATAAATCCCATATAAAACATTAACACGGAAACAAGTACAATTAACAGCATGACTCCCTTTGATTCTACAATAATCTGCCATCCTTCTTTTAAGTCCTTGAAAAAATTCATTTTTTTCTTAACCTGTGCCTTTACTGCAAGAGATTTTCTTACCGCAAAGACTGCTGCAACCGTTACAACAAAAGTCAGAATATCAATAGCAAGTATTACTTTAATACTGGAAAACGCCATAACTAAACCAGCAATAGCCGGTGAAATTAAAAACTTGGAAGAGGCTGCAATGGACACCAATCCACTTGCTTTTGCATATTCATCCTCTGGCAGTAGATCTGTAATTGTTGCTTTATATGCCGGATCTAACAAAGCTGCAAATGTAGAACCCCATCCCACACAAAGGCAGATTTGCCAAACCTCAATATGTCCTATGCTCATAAGCACAAACATAAGAATCAGTCCAAAGGCTGATACAACATCTCCTAGTATCATAAGCAATCTTCTATCAAATCTGTCTGCAAGAACCCCCGCAGCCGGAGCTAATAAAATCATGGGCAGAAGTGCTGCCATTTCCACCATTGCGACATCCACCGCTGAATGTGTCAACTGCCAAACATACACTCCAAGACCAAAGGCTGTCATTCCGGAACCTATATTAGATATCAGTTCCCCTAGCCAGATAATAATGAATTTTTTAAATCTGGCATCTTTTTTTACTTCATTCACTGTATTGAGTCTCCTCTCTATAACTTTTAATTCGTTTCAAAGTTATTTTATGTTTTGCTTATTTGGTGTTATTATAGTTTTGCAGACATGAAATTAAAATAATAATGAATAAGTCTACCTTCATGGTCAGAATATGTAGAAATTTTTATACACTTTTACATTTTTTAGTTTAACATACCGTTTTTCATATTTCAATACAGCAAATTCCAACCTCTTATTTATAAATAAGTAATTAATTTATTGCTTCCCTCTTGATCTTTTAGCTTGGAATAATTTAAATTAAAAGCTAAAACCATATACTTTTGTTTTAACTATCCCAGGTCTGATGTTATTACACAGACCTGGGACAAACTGCTTCCTGCTTGACTTTTGCTTTTATCTAAGCTAATTTCATAAACTGTTTGATATATGCTGCGACTTCCTCTGCCTTATTATGAATAAACATATGCTCTGCATTTTTAATAGTTATAATATCATAATCCTGAACCAAGCAGTCCTTCCACAGCATGGCAACACTGATATCTTCTGCCTTGTCTTTTTCTCCCCATAACAAATGTGTTTCAATATCAACTTTGCTATAAGAAGTCTGTCCAGAAGATTCTAAGATTCCATAATCTGCACGGAATATAGGAAGCATGATTTCCATTAGCTTATGGTCATTCAATATGCTCTCCGGCAAACCGCCATATACCTGTATTTGTTTGATCAAACCCTCATCATTTAGTTTGGTGTAATGTTCGTTTTTAAACCTAGATGGTGCAGCGCATGCAGATAAAATCAATGTTTTCGGCAGTACCTTATCCTGATTGCGAACCATTCTTTCTAACAGGGAATAGGATACAATGCCTCCCATGCTATGTCCCAAAAATACACTTCCTTCATGTATAATTTTAGTTATATCCTTATAATATACTGAGGTAAGCTCATTAATATCACTGATTAATGCAAGCTCAGAACCAAAATGTCCTGGCGGGTTCGCAACCCATATTTCAATATCCTCCGTCATTGCACGGACAACGTCATTAAAGGAGCTTACATATCCGCCTAAATATGGGAAACAAATCAATTGACCCTTGCTGCCTTCTCTTAATTTGTAAAATGTTTTTAACTCCATAAAGTTTTCTCCAATATAAATCTGTATTATTTCGCTTCAATTCCAACATATTCTGGGAATACCTGTAGTTTCTGTTCGATTTTTTTCTTCTTTGCAAAGAAGTGTATGACAACAACAGATAAAACAAAGAATGCAATCTGTAAAACTTGAACCGGTGCATTAAAGTAATATAACTCCAGTCTTGCGCCCGATGCAATTAACCAGAATAAAATTACATAAAAGGTCAGGTTTCCATTTGTCGCATTAAACATATAGCTGACAAATACCATGAACAGCATCATCTGAATAACGTACAATGGAAAAGCTGCTGCAAGTTCAAAGGATGACATCACATAGCCCGGCAATACATAGATACCAAAAATAAGTCCTGTAAGAAGTCCTGCTTTTACATTGTTGTTATATTTCTTCTGGAAGTATGGTATTAAAAAGCCAACCCATCCAAGCACACCACCAAGAATGCCAGCTTCTTCAAAGAGATTCTTGAATACTTCCATCACCATCTGTTTTGGAGACAATGTCATTTCTGGAACCTCAAAACCAAGTGCAATAGCAGCATAATGAACACTAATCATATATAAGGCTGCCATTCCAATAACTATTGGGAACCATATCAAATCCTTTTTTCTTGGAATAAATTTACCGAAAAGATTTTTAATTGCCTTAAATCCGCCAGTCATTCCATATATCACAAGACCTGCAACTGATGAAGAATATAGAGCTATGATAACCATTGGGTTTGTAAATGTAGCTTCACCAAAAAGCTTTGTAAAGAAATCATTAAAAATCATAGACGATGCCGCCAGTCCCCAGCACATAGCAAATGTTATAGCTATATAAATAGTAAGCAATCTTTTTTTCATTATTACTACCTCCAATTATTTATATATTTTTTGAGCATATTTTCTTATTTGTTCTTCTTCAAGTCCTATGACATCTTCAAATTCAATATAAAGGTTATCACTGTCGTAATTTACTGTTATAGACATCCGAGCCAGATTGTTTTCCTTCTCGTTATTCTCAAATGCCTTCTTCTCTTCCGCCTTAACAAATCCTTGGAAATTGTATAAAATAAAGTCAAAATACTCTTTATTATTGTAATAGTATTTTCCAATCAGCTCGTTCAGCTTTGGATACTCCTGTTTAAACCGCTCTTCCCCAAGCAGTGTCAGGAAATTAACGGAATGGTCTCTGCACAGCTTTATCACGGTTTCCACTGATGTTTTTTCCTCTTTGTGGCTGATGATTGGCACAATATCCAAAAATTCTCCTATGCAGTTATAGAAATCCTGACCTTGATAGCTTCTTCCATAATCAAGAACCGCAAAAGGAATGGTTTCTGTGTTGGTGTAGTCTCTTAAAATATCTGACACAAAATCAAAGGCATACCACCATATATCTGCTTGTCCCTCTCCTGATAAAGGAATTACCAGCTCTACATTTCTTTTAAATTTGGCAGAGTCCTTTTCTTGTACTGTCATCACCTTGCTGTTATTTTCGCTCCACTGCTCCAAATTAAATTTATCAATCAGCTCATCTTGGGTAATACCAGCCGGCCCTCTCTCCAACACTTCTATATACTCTTTATAGCTGCGTATTGTCTGATTATTATCCTTTGTACCTTTTCCTAATTCCTTTTCTATTTGATGCTTAATAATCTCTGCACTCATTCCATCGAAAATCAGGTGATCCGCACCCCAGATAACCAAATGCTTATCGGCACTTTCCTTCACTACACACATACGCCATAGCAGCTCATTTTCTGAATATTTTCTTAACATGATTTCATCATAGAGTCTGCTTATGATAGTTTCTCTCACAGCTTCTGTATACATGGATATATCTGCATATGTAAGATAATTACCGATAACTGCTTCGATTCCAGCTACTCCATATTCACACCATTTTTGTTCTTCTTGGGCTTTCACTAAAGTACAGTGAAGCAACTGATTCTTGCAGATTACCTTTACAATAACATCCTTTATTCTGTTTTCCGAAACCCTGCCATCTATATTGGTTATAAAACCGCTGTGATCTGATCCTTTTGTCATATGTCCTTTCTGGATGGAGGATAAAGGGAATTCCTCTATTATCTCCGATGCTGTAACAATATCGGATACGCCCTCTATACCAGCGGTAATATGTTTTATCAGACCATTGATTTGTTTTTCATTTAAGTTAACATCTGCTATTGTATTTTCGCCCGCTTCCGACGTAATAACTTCCTCCACCATAGGTTCTATGGAGGCTGCAATCTTTTCTACTGTCTGATACTGGAAGATTTCGTTAACCTTAATATCCACACCCTGTTTGGATAGTTCCTTTACCAATGCAATGGCTTTAATGGATTGTCCGCCGCAGCGGAAGAAATCATCCTTGATTCCCATGTCCGCAACATCCAGTATCTTTTGCATTGCTTCAAGGATCGTACGCTCTAACGGTGTTCTTGGTGCCTCTTTTGTCGAAGCTTTATTACTATTATTCTTGACCTTATCTGCGGCTTTTGGAAGTGCTTTTCTGTCAACCTTGCCGCTGAAATTTAGTGGTAACTCCTTTAAAAGCATATATTTAGAAGGAACCATATATTCGGGCAGCTTACTGCTCAAAATACTGCGCAGATAGTCTTCATCATATTTGTCCTTCTGACTGTAATCCTTTACAGTATAATACGCTGTCATGTATAACGTGCCAAGATTGTCCTTATCCGCAGTAACAATGACACTTTTTATTCCATCTATACTCTCAATATGTCTCTCCACTTCTCCAAGCTCTACTCTGAAGCCTCTCAGCTTTATCTGGAAATCCATACGACCTAAAAATACCAGCTCTTTGTTACTATTCCACATAACTCTGTCACCGGTGCAGTACACTCTCTTACCGCCTGCTGCCTCAAGTGTGATGAATTTTTCTTTTGTCAACGCCTCCTTGTTCAGATAGCCTATGCCTATTCCGTCTCCGCCTAAGCACAGCTCTCCGGCTACATTAATGGGTAACAGATTTTTCTTTTCATCAACAACATACACCGTTGTATTGGATAGAGGCCAACCGATAGGAACAATGGAAACATTTTGTATATCATCCACTGGATAATAGGTGGCAAACACTGCGGATTCAGTTGGACCATATGCATTAATAAGCCTTCCTTTTCCGATTGCTTCCACAGTCTTTTGAGCATGAGTCAAAGAAATCTGTTCACCAGCTACAATAACCTTACGAACATCCTTTAAGGACTCCGGCATCCAGTCAACCAGCATATGGAACAAGGCTGTGGAAATACAACATGCACTGATTTTCTTTTTAATGATAAAATCTGCAAGTGCTGGTATATCAAGGGAGGTTTCTCTTGGAATAATCACAAGACACGCTCCATTCAGCAATGCTGAGTAAATATCAAATACCGAGCAGTCAAATACATAATTGGATATCTGCATAACCCTATCATTTTCACTTACTTCAACATAGTTTGTATTTTTTACAACACGTACTACATTTTTATGCATTAGCAGAGTTCCTTTTGGTTGTCCTGTAGAGCCGGAGGTATATATAGCATAAATCAGGTTTTCACTATGTAAAGCTTCTGGTGTATACTCGGATTCAATTCCGCTGTCACAGTTTCTATCCAGTGCATTTTCTTCTGCGTCAACCAACAGCTTCTCAATTTCTGCATTTACCTTTTCTTCCAGAGAATAATCCGTAATAATCACTTTGCTTTTGCAGTCCTCCAGAATATAATCAATTCTCTCCTGAGGATATTTTGGATCTATGGGAACATACACAGCACCAAGCTTCATAGTGCCCAGCATACTTACCATCTGCATATAGCCCCGTTCCAAAAGTATCGCTACCATGTCCTGATATCCGATATTTCTGTCTGCCAGCTTCTTGGCTAACTGATTTGCCATGTTGTTTAACTGTCTGTAGGAAAGCTTTTCCTCCATCCATTCAATGGCAATGGCATCTGGATTGTTTCTGACACACTCTTCAAAAATGCTTAATACAGTTTTATCTGACGGATAATTTGTTGCAGTCTGATTTACTGTTTCAACAAGCCATTGACGTTCTTCTTCTGTCATCATAGTAATGTCTTTAAGCTTTTGTTTTTCATCCTTAAGCATTTGCGAAATTATATAAATCAGACGATTTCCCATTAACCCAATGGTTTCTTCCTTATACAAGGCTTTGGAATAATCAATGTCCATATCAAATTTCTGATTCTTTTCTTCAAGAGTAAAGCTGATATCAAATTTGGCATCAATTTCCCCATCGTCATATGGTTCTAAGGACAGCCCTTCTATTTCTACCTCGTCTGTTCCAATATTTATATAATTAAACAGAATATCAAACAACGGATTTCTTGATACATTCTTTGGAACTCCCAGCTCCTCCACCAGCATATCAAACTGGCAGTCTTGATTGTCATAAGCACGTACCATTTTTTCTTTTGTATATTGCAGGTAGTCCTTTATAACTGTATTTTCATCAATCTCACTCTTAATGGCTAGGGTATTTACAAACATTCCTATGATGGACTCCAGCTTAGCATGTCTTCTTCCTGCAATTGCCGTACCGATGACAACATCCTTCTGGTTTGTATACCTCCACAGCATGATATTAAGTGCTGCCATAATAAACATGTAAGGAGTTATGCCCTGCTCCTTTGAAAAAGCAATAATCTTGTCATTGATGTCATCCTCAAAAGCAAAGCGGACTTTTGCACCCTCATATCCCATAATCTCTGGTCTGTCATAATCAGTATACAGATCCATAACAGGTATGCCGCCTTCAAACTCTTTTTTCCAGTATTCCAACTGTTTTTTAACTTTCCCGCTTCGGAAAAAGTCGTTCTGCCATTTAGCAAAGTCCTTATACTGGATCTCCAGCTCTGGAAGCTCCTGCCCCTGATAAATCATACTAATCTCCTTCAGCATTACACCCAAGGAGCTTTGGTCTGAAATAATATGATGCATGTCCATAACCATTACATGTTCTTCCTCATTTAAACTGATAAATACCACTCGCAGCAGCGGTGCTTTTGCCAGATCAAATGCTTTTATGTTTTCCTGAATGGCTTCATCCAGATTTTCTTTCTCAGCAGCTTGAAACTTCACTTCGAAGTCTACGCTGTCTTCGATTATCTGAACTACTTCCCCATCAACCATATCAAATCTGGTTCTGAAGGCTTCATGTCTCTGTACGATTTTAGAGAAGCAATTTTGAATTTTTTCCTTATCAATTTTTCCTTTTACATTATATACAGCAGCGAAATTGTAGGGAATCGCATCCTCAATCAGCTCATTTACTGCATACATTCTCTTCTGGGCAGAGGAGGCTTCATAATATTCCTGCACTCCCAGCTTTTCGATTTCGTCCTTTGACTTTTGTTTTATATTATCACGCAGATACTTTTCCATTTTTCCAAAGGTGGAGTGGTAAAATATCTCAGACAATGGAAACTGAACCTTCAATTTCTCCTTGATTTTGGAGGATAGATTAATGGCACTAAGGGAGCAGCCTCCATTTTCAAAGAAATCATCTTCTTTTTTAATCTGGGTGATTCCAAGTGCCTCCTTCCATAGGTCTTTCAAAACCTCAGAAGGATCAAGCATTACTTCTTCACTATCCAATGCAGAATCTGACGACCTGTTGTCTTTGGAGAAATTCTGTCCGCCAAATACCACGTCGCTGTCAAATTCTCTTTTATCAAATACATAAGCAGGCAATGCAATTCTTTTTAAGGAAGCTCCACTAACCTTGTCCCAATCAATTTTAATGCCTTTGCACCATAGCTTTCCAATTAGCTTGTATACATTATTAATATATTCATCTGCACTATTTTCAATCAGACAGACAACATTTTCTGCACTGACATCTGTCATACATCGTCTTGTAATGCCATTTTCCAGCTCGGCACTTCCAAGCTTAATGACCAATGCGTCATCTATATGCTGTTTTGCTTTATTACCAGCTTTTCTCATGACAGGAATTTGTTTTTTTCTTACATCGTATTTTTCATACACTTCTTCATAAGTAGAAAGCTCACCATTTTTTTGAATCATATCTATGGCATCCTTCACACTTACCGCCCCTGCACAAACCATAGCCGCAAGCTCCGCAATCCCTTCTCCTGCCAAAGCAGTAGGCTGAACACCAAGCTCCATAAGCAGCTTTACGCTGGCATATCCGCTGATTAATGCTCTATAGCAGTTAACCTCTTTATCTGTTCCGCTCCCTGCTCTTACATTTTCAGCGGCTTTTGCGGGCAGCATTTCCAATATCTGTGTTACTGCACGCTCGTAGCTTTTCAGTACATAATAGGTATTGCTTTCTGTCTCATTTTTCTTCCAGACATTATCAGCATCTTTTATACCCGGCAGTACCAAAACAAGATTCTGTTTTAATTCTCCAACCTTTCCTTCGTTGCCGCAGACATGGAAAGTATTACTTTCCATGTCCTTTCTGCTTGCAACAAGTGCTTTTCTATATTCAAAAGCTCTTCTTCCTTTTTGAAGGGTATAGGAGGCATCTGCCATATCAATCTGATTATGAATCTTTAGATAACTGATAACCTGAGCAGAAGTATTATCCAATGCCTCCCTGCTCTTTGCGGAGAAAGGCAAAATGTATGATATATTCTCTTTTCCCATGCTTCCCATACCTCCTTATTCTGGTGCTTCTTCTAAAATAACATGTGCATTGGTTCCGCCGATACCAAAGGAGCTTACTGCTGCTCTTAGTTTTCCATTATTCGCATCCAGTTTCTTCGCCTCTGTATTGATATAAAATGGACTGTTGAATATATCCAGCTTTTCATTTGGCTGATTAAAATTAATCAACGGTGGTATTTCTTTTTTATTTAGAACCAAAGCCGCCTTGATAAATCCTGCCACTCCTGCTGCCGCATCAAGATGACCGATATTGGCTTTTACCGCACCTAGGGCACAGTATCCTTTTCTATCTGTGTTCCATGCCTGCTTCAAAGCTTCTACTTCAATGGGATCACCTAGCGAAGTCCCCGTGCCGTGTGTTTCTACATAACTGATTTCCTCTGGGGCAACTCCAGATCCAGCTAATGCAGATTTTATTACGTCACATTGTCCTTTTATACTTGGTGCTGTATAGCCTATCTTATCAATACCATCATTATTTACCGCAGAGCCTTTAATTACCGCATATATATGATCCTTATCCTCCAATGCCTTTTTCAAAGGTTTCAACAGTACAAGTCCGCATCCGTTTCCTGGAACTGTACCTGTGGAATCGTCGGAAAACGGACGGCAATGTCCATCCTTGGCAAATATCATTCCTTCATTCCACATGTATCCTTCTTTTCTAGGATAGGAAATAGTTACTCCACCGGCAACAGCCATATCTGCTTCCGCATTGATTATGGTTTTTGCTGCCTTATGTATTGCAACAAGGGAGGTGGAACATGCTGTTTGAACACTCATGCTTGGTCCTTTCAAATTCAGCTTATATGAAATTCTTGTGGTGAGAAAATCTCTCTCATTATAAGTTATTGCTTCAAAGGCATCTATAATATTATCCTGACTGCCTCCAAACTTTGTCATCCATAATAGGTTAGAGCCGCTTCCGGCATACATAGCGATTTTTCCGTCATAATCAAAGGAGTTATAGCCTGCATTTTCTAGTACTTCATAAGTACACTGGTGCAGTAAACGAATCTGCGGATCCATCATCTGGGCTTCCTTATCGGAGTAATCAAATAGCTTGGAATCAAAATATTCTACGCCCTCTATAAAGCCTTTAGCTCTTACATAGTTTTCCTTCTCAAAGGCTTCCTTTGGAATTCCGCTGTTTAAAAGCTCTTCATCACTAAAGAAACGAACACTTTCTTTTCCAGCCATAATGTTCTGCCAGAATTCTTCAATGTTATCTGCATCTGGGAATCGACACGCCATTCCAATTACAGCTACATCTTCATTACGAATTTTACCTGTTTCTTGCTGTATATCTGCTTTTACTGCATCCTCAAAATCATCATCAAAGCTGTCATCATCGAAATCATCATTATCAAATGCATCCTCATCCTCATCAAATTCAATCTGACTGCCGACACTGACACCATTTTCTTGTGCAAATAACTTAACGAAGCCTTCAATGGTTGGATATTCAAATAGCTTCATCACAGGAATCGTAAGTCCCAAATCACTGTTTAACTTGTTGTTTACCATCATCAATGCCAAGGAGGTACCTCCTGCATCAAAGAAATTATCATTTACACCGATATTGTCTTTTTGTAATACCTCTTTCCAGATATTCAGTATTTCTTTTTCTAGTACTGATTTTGGCGGCGTTTTTACCTCAACTGCTTTCTCTGCTTTTGGTATAACTAATGCATTCTTATTAATTTTCCCATTGGGAAGGGTCGGCATCTTATTTAGGCAGACATATTCACTTGGCACCATATAATGAGGCAGTCTTGATTTTAACCATTCCTTGAGCCACATACTGTCCTTTGCCGCAGCTTCGGATGCATTTTCTTTCAGGCAGTAGAATAATCCTAGGTTTTTGTTCTGTTCTTCATCCTCGTAAACCTTTACCACTGCAACAGCTACATTCTGATGCTTCAAAGCAGCTTTTTCAATTTCACCCGGTTCAATACGGTATCCTCTGATTTTAACCTGTTCATCCAGTCTTCCTAAGATTTCAACCTCGCCATTTGCATTCATTCTGCCTCTATCGCCTGTTTTATAAATTCTAATGTTCGGCAAATCCTCTACCGTAGTAAACTTATTATCTGTTTCAAGCTTGTCATTGTAGTATCCCCTTGCAAGTCCAGCTCCTGCTATGCATATTTCTCCATAAACACCATATGGCTGCAGCTTATCCTCACTATTCAGTATAAAAATCTGCGTATTAACAATGGGCTT
Organism: uncultured Clostridia bacterium; assembly: GCA_937930535.1. Lineage (GTDB taxonomy): Bacteria > Bacillota > Clostridia > Lutisporales > Lutisporaceae > CALGKJ01. The sequence goes on along the minus strand of CALGKJ010000151.1, from coordinate 6,610 downwards.
TCCAATGTTTATATAAGCTGATTTAGTAAGATCCTTTGAGGTTGACCATATAGTTGTTTCTGTAGGTCCATACATGTTATAAATCTTCGCATTGGATTTTGCCCTGATATCCTTAAGCATCTGAATCGGATAATTTTCTCCGCCGCTTAATACGCATTTTAATTGCTTTAATGCCGGTGCAAATGCCGGATTATCTACAAATACCTTGATTCTTGACACTGTGCTTAAAATATGAGTAACATCATATTTTATAATCTTCATGGCAGCCAGTGTGGAATCCAACTGTTCTGCTTCATCTGCCATGTATATGGAATGTCCTGTACACATAGGAACGATGGATTCAAAACCAAATATGTCAAAGGATAATGTGGTTATACAGATTACTCTGTCTTGTTCATTTTCAAATATTCTTCTATTCAGAATATCATTTACAAAATTAATAACAGCTGCATGATTTACCATTACCCCTTTTGGTTTCCCGGTTGAACCAGAGGTGAATATAACATAAGCAAGCAAATCTGCCTTACAAGACACCTTAGGGTTTATTACGTTTTGTTCATCTTCCTTTAGTGCTGCACAGTCAATGCATACTCCGTCATATTCCAGCTTTTCTTTGTATTCCTTATCTGAAAGATAAGCGTTATCTGCAAGAATAGCTTTTGGTCTGCTTGTCTGAATCATATATTCGATTCTTTCCTTGGGGAATTCAGAATCAATTGGTACATATGCCGCTCCTGCTTTTAAAATTCCCAGCATTCCAGCTAACAGATATTCATCTCTTTTTGTCATAATGCCAATTAAGTCTTCTTGTTTCACATTTAAGGAAATTAGCTTATGAGCAATAATATTCGCTTTCTGATTCAACTGGCTGTAAGTAAATACCCTTCCGTCGGAAGTAATTAGTGCAGTTTTATCAGGATGCTTTTCCACATTTGCCTCAAACATTTCATGCAGCATAATATCCTTATTTATTTCAAGCTTTGTAGCTTCAAGCTGTCTTAGTATAAGCTCTCTTTCTGATGTAGAAACCATATTGAGCTTACCGATAGCTGCTTCACTGTTTTCAATGATACTCTCAAGGATTGTGCTGTAATTGCTCATCATTCTCTTGATGGTATCCTCATTGAACAAATCTGATGCATAATCAATAAAGCATGAAATGTCTTTTGTTTTTCCCTGCTGACAGGTTAGTACCAAGTCGTAAGCAGCGGAATGTGTGTCAAACTCAAATGGCGTAATCTTCATACCTTCGATATTAAGGTCGTAAGTGGTCATATTCTGGTAGTCAAAGCATACGTCAAATAGCGCATTGCGGTTAAGCTCACGTCTAATATCCAACTGCTCAATCAAATCATCAAACTGATAATTCTGATTCTTTAATGCCTGAACTGTATTTTCCTTTACTTCACGGAAGAAGTCGATAAATTTCTTGTTTGCTGCCGGCTTATTTTTCATGGCAAGCATATTAACAAACATACCCATAATCTCTGATACTTCCTCTGTAGTTCTTCCTGCTACTGGTGAACCAACTACAATGTCCTCTTGACCAGAATATTTTCCAAGCAGTACATACCATGCGCTTAATAGGGTCATATACATTGTTGCACCGTTTTTATTTGCAAACTGTCCAACTCTTTCTGCAAGTCCTCTGTCAATAGAAAAGTGCATTCTATTTCCTGCAAAGGTCTTGATTGCAGGTCTTTCCTTATCTAGTGGAAGCTCCAGTACTGGGATGCCGTCCTCAAACATACCAGTCCAGTATTCCTTTAATTCCTTTACTTCCTCAGATGCCAGATACTTATTCTGCCATTCTGCATAATCCTTATATTGTAGTTCCAATGGCTCCAGAGATGAAACATACAAATCGTTAAAGTCTCTTGTCAATATTTCCACAGAGGTTCCATCTGCTATAATATGGTGTACGTCGAATAATAGTATTGACTTTTCATCAGAAACAGTTACCAGCTTCAGCCTGCATAAAGGAGCTTTTGATAAATCAAAGGGTCTTACAAAATCCTCGATCAGTGCTTTCATCTGTTCATCATTTTCAACCTGCTGTTTTGTAAAGGTCAATTCCATATCAACGTGATCCGCAACCACTTGTACTACTTTGTTATCTCTGATTTCAAAGGAGGTTCTCAATATTTCATGTCTTGCTAGAAGCTTGTCCGAAACCTCACGCACCTTATTTTCATCCAATTTTCCTCCAATAATAGTTGCAGAAGGAAGATTGTAAGCTGTGCTTGTTTTATCCAATTGATATAAGCTGTACATACGCTTTTGTGCAGAGGATACATTATAGTAGGGTGCTTTTGCCACTGGCACAATCTTTTTCTTATTTATTGAGCTGCTGTCCAGACTGTTGATAAATGTATACATTTTCTTTGGTGTATTATACTTAAATATCTCAGATACAGCTACCTTTATTCCGATTTTACTTTCGATTGTGTTTGCCAAGCTTACTGCTTTCAGAGAGTCTCCGCCCAGCTCGAAGAAGTCCTGATCCTTTGACATTTCCTCAAAGCCCAGTACGGACTTGTATACATCTATGATACACGTTTCTAAGGCTTCGCTGCTTTCGATAGTTATTGCTGCCTGTTCCGATACTTCTACTGTTTCCTCCGTCTCCCTATTAGTTCCCGAGGCATGTCCTTCCAAGGATATCTTGATAGGATAGGGCTTCTTCTCGAAGCTATATACCGGAAGGGGTATTCTATTTCTTACCTTATCTCCCATAAACTTCTTATAGTCAAATTCCACTCCTGCACACCATGCAAGTCCAAGCTTTGTATAGATATATTCCAGATCATTCTCTTTTTCACTTGGATGCCGCAACATATTCAAGAAGGTCTGTCCAGCTTTTTTGTCTTTATGCTGAAGTGCGAAGGTGCATAAGGATCTTCCTGCGCCTATCTCGATAAATACAGCGTTTTCGTCCTTTAGTATTACTTCCAGATTTTTGTCAAATTTTACTGGATGAATGATATGATCTGCCCAGTATTTTGTAGTTTTGATTTCATCCTCTTCCACCCATTCACCTGTCACATTGGAAACAATGGGAACAGAGGAGTTATTCATATCAAAGGCTTTCAGGTACTCTTCAAACTCTGCTGCTGCATCCTGCATCATATAGGTATGGAATGCATGGGAGGTTCTAAGTACTGTTGCCTTAAGTCCCTTTTCTATTACGATTTTTTCAAATTCTTCAATTCTTTCTTTAGTTCCGCCAACAACACAGCGATCCGAGGTATTGTTTAATGCTAGGGATACTCCATCAATCAGCATGTCTTTCACTTCATCTGCCCCTGCCATAACAGCAAGCATAACACCGGGCTTCTGCTTCTGCATAATATCTCCACGAGCTCTTATTATCTTTACAGCATCTGCTAGACTCCATACGCCGCCCACTACTGCTGCTGTTACCTCACCTATACTGTGTCCGATAAATGCCTCAGGCTTTACTCCAAGCTCTATAAGGATGCTGGCAAGGATGTACTCTGTAATAAATAGCGCAAACTGACTGTATCTTGTCTGGTTAATCAAAGCTGGATCTGCATTTCCAAAGATGACTTCAAAGAATTCCTTTCCTTCCTCTTCCCCTAGATAGCCGAGTATCTGATCCGCATATTCTCGATATCGTCTGCCAATGTAGTTGTCTGCTGAATTGTATAAATCTCTTCCAATGCCTTGATATTGGCTTCCCTGTCCCGAGAACATAAAGTAGACCTTCTTCTTTTCGCCGCTTTTCTTAGAGCCGCTTTCAAGAATATCCTCTAAAAACTCATCCACATCAATGTCTTTGCCAAAGGCTTCATTAAGCACAACGGCTTTTCTGTGTTTAAAATGCTTTCTTCCTGCCATCAGTGTCCAAGCGGCATCGGAAGGATTGATTTTTTCATTGGAAGCAATATATTTCAGTGTTGCCTTGATATTTCTAAGCAATGCATTTTCTGTTTTTGCAGAGAAAAGGAAAAGATTTGTCTTTTCTGCTTCACTGCTGCTTCTTATAGCTGGTGCTTCTTCCAGTACCATATGCGCATTGGTTCCACCAACACCAAAGGAGTTTATTCCTGCTCGAAGGGGAACATTGTTTTCGTTTTTCCACTCTGTTCCACTGCCATTAACCACAAATGGAATCTCATCAAAATTAATCTTAGGATTTGGAATCTTGTAATTCACTGTTCCAGGAATGTACTTGTTCTTTAAACTTAGTGCAACCTTAATCAATCCGGCTACCCCTGCTGCTGTATCCGTGTGTCCTATATTTCCTTTTACAGAGCCTAATACACAATAGCCTCTCTTATCTGTTGCAAATGCTTTGGTCAGTGATTCAACCTCGATTGGATCACCCAATACTGTTCCTGTTCCATGTGCTTCAATATAGCCCACTGTTTCTGGATCTATCTCTGCTCTTTTAAAGGCTTCTCTGATTACTTCTGCCTGCCCATCTACGCTTGGTGCGGCAAAACCAGCCTTCTGGCTTCCGTCATTATTTATAGCAGAGCCTTTAATTACAGCATAGATATTGTCTCCAGCTTCCAAGGCTTCATCCAGCCTCTTTAGTACGACCATTCCCAAGCCGTTGGAAAATACTGTGCCCTTTGCTTCTGCATCAAAGGGTCGGCAGTGACCATCCGGCGAGAACATCATTCCATCCATATACATATAACCGCCGTCATTTGGAAGCTCAACGGTAACACCGCCTGCAATGGCAATATCACATTCTCCCAGTATAAGCGACTGGCATGCAATATGCGCAGTTACAAGTGTGGTAGAGCATCCTGTAAGTGAAGCAAATACAGGCCCTTTTATGTTAAACTTGTATGCAAGTCTTGTAGCAAGAAAATGATTTGTACTCATGGTAAATGCCTGAAACATATCGCTGTAATTTGCAGCGTTGCCCAGTGCCTTGTTATACCATTGGAAGTCATCTGACCCACCAATAAATATACCCATTCTATCCTCTGTAGAGCCAGGATAATATCCTGCATCCTCCAGAGCCTCCCATGTACCCTTGTACAAAAGTCTTAACTGGGGAGACATACGGTTTACTTCGCTGGGTGTATATTCAAAGAACTCTGGATCAAAGTATTCAATATCCTCTACACGTCCCTTAGCTTTTACATAATTGCTGTTCTGTATGGTTTCCTCGCTGATACCTAGACCACGCAGCTCCTCATCGGTGTAGAAGTGTATGCTTTCCTTTTCATTCTTCAAGTTATTCCAAAAGTCTTTAATGCTGTCCGCACCTGGAACATCAATTGCCATACCAATAATGGCAATATCTGAGTATGATACTTTTTTCTCTCTCTTAAAGTATTTCTTTCTATCCTGAATATCAGTCTTTTCATTTTTCATCATATGCTCAGACAAAAGTCGTATAGTTGGAAGCTGGAACAGCACAGTAATAGGGAATTCCATATCCAGCTCTTGCTTTAATCTGTTATGTGCCAAAATAGCAGCGGTGGAATGTCCGCCTATTTCAAAGAAATTATCATCCAGCCCTATTTGTTCAAGCTCTAATACTTCCTTAAAGATATTTGCAATGATGTTCTCCAGCTCTGATTCAGGTGCTTGATACTTTTTCTGGGAACTGCTTTTATAGGTTGTATCAGCAATCAGTACTTTTCTGTCTATTTTTCCGCTGCTATTTATGGGCAGCTCCTCCAAGCGTACAAAGAAGGATGGAATCATATAAGCAGATACATGACTGCTTAAAAAGCCTTTTAAATCTGCTGCGGATATTTCCTTTGGAGCAAGATAATATGCACACAGTACTGGAAGCTGGCTGGATGACTGCTTTGTAACTACTACAGCCTTTACAATGCTTTCATACTGCGCCAGTGCATTTTCAATCTCGCCCAGCTCAATACGTACTCCGCTGATTTTAACCTGAAAATCAATTCTTCCCATAAATTCAATATTTCCATCAGGAAGCCATCTGACTAAATCCCCTGTTCTATACATTTTTTCAAACCAGATTGGATCTTTTTCTTTGTCGTAGAATGGGTTATCACAGAATTTTTCCTTGGTAAGCTCTTCCTTATTCAGATAACCACGTGCCAAGCCTACTCCGCTTAAGCATAGTTCACCGGGCACTCCGATCATCTGCATATGGTTGCTTTCATCTACAACAAACCATCTGATTTCATTTAACGGACGTCCAATGGATACATTGGAAACATCTTCACAGCCTTTGATAGAATAGTTGGATGCCCACATTGTACATTCTGTAGGACCGTATACATTTTCCAGCTTTATATCCAAGCCCAGCTTGAAGAATTTCTCAATGATATCTGGTGTTATTGCTTCACCACCGACAAAAACCCATTTCAATGGTTTTAATTTTTCCACATTCTTCTTATCACTAAACATCTCTAAGAACAACCGGAACATGGTGGGTACAAAATTAATATGTGTAACCTTATATTTTTCTATATAATCCAGAATAAGCTCCGGGTTCTTCTCTCCTTCATGCTCTAATATGCATAAAGCACCTTTTCCCATAAACCAGCCATACAGCTCTGTTCCCGAAATATCAAAGGAAAACGGAGTTTTGTACAGATATACATCTCCCTCTTCCACAGGGAAACGTCTTTCCAAATCCATA
>CALGKJ010000150.1 GCA_937930535.1 uncultured Clostridia bacterium | reverse complement strand
TATTCCAAGCTAAAAACCTAGAAGGGAAGCAATAACTATATAGAAAGTGATAATGTTTTTACATTCAAATACTATAAAACATACACTTTCTATTAAATGTAAATAGTGTATCGGTTTTGCGGCTATGTAAAATCTTTATCACTATTTATATAGCTTATAAATAAGTTAAGTTTTATGGTTGCTTCTCCATATACTTGTTATTCGAAGCTTTACAAATAAACCTCTATCTTCAAGATAGGGGTTTATTTGTAATAAAAAAGGTGGGAAAATCATTGATTATTACAAGCATCATAAAGCAAAAAAGCAATTCTGAGAGATATAATATATACATTGATGAAGAATATAAGTTTTCCATAGATATAGATTTACTTTATGAGTTAAAGCTAGAGGAAAATATGACTATAGATATAGAACAGTTGCAGGAAGCCATAAAAAGGGCTGATACAAAAAAAGCCTTTAACATGTGTATTGCCATTTTAGCGAGGGCTAGTAAAACAGAATACGAAATTAAAAAAAAGCTGCTTGAAAAAAAATATAGTGAAGAAGTAATAAATGAAATTATTCATAAGCTTAAGCAGCTTGACTATATAAACGATGATAAGTATATTGATGCTTGGATCAGAAGTAAATCTGGAGCTGCAACACTTAATAAAAAAATAATTTATAATAAATTAATACAAAAAGGTATAGATAGAAGCTTAATACAAGAAAAAATTGAAAATAATGCTGTTGGAGATGGTGCAATAGATGAATATTCTTCTGCATATAAGCTTGCCGAAAAAAAATATAAAAGCTTTAAAGGCAACAATGAAGAAATTCGCAATAAGCTTTTGACATTTTTATATAATAAAGGATTTGAAAAGGATATTTGCTATAGAGTAGTAAGAGATATAATAACAGGAGAATGACTGTTTTCAACCTTTTAGGCTGTTGACATAATATTCAGTTGGATATGAACTTGACAAAAAATTGTAAAAGTTATAAAATTATTTTACATGGTGTATCAGATTCAATGTTATTGTAGATTATGGTTATAATTAATGAATTCATTCCTATGATTAGGGTTAAATATTTAAACTAAGGAGGTGAAAATGCTATAGACGTTATATATTATGCAATAGTTGCACTAGTTACCTTTGTGTTGGGGTACTTAGTTAGACGATATATTGCTGAAACTAAAATTAAAAATGCTGAAGAAGAAGCTAAAAGAATACTTGAGGAAGCCGAAAAAAAAGCGGAAACCGCTAAAAAGGAAGTTGTTCTTGAGGCCAAAGAGGAAATACACAAACTAAGGTCTGAGCTTGATAAGGAAATTCGCGATAGAAGAAGCGAAATACAGAGGATTGAAAGAAGACTACTTCAAAGAGAAGAGCTTTTGGACAAAAAAGTCGATAATCTTGAACAAAGAGAAGACAATATGAACAAAAAGCAAAAGGAAATTCAGAAAACCTATGACGAAGTTCAGGATCTATATAAAAAGCAGCAGGCAGAGCTTGAAAGATTGTCTGGATTGTCTTCTGACGAAGCAAAACAGTTGCTTTTAAGTGATATTGAAAAACAGATAAAGCATGAGGCTGCTATGATGATTAAGGACATTGAAACCAAGGCAAAAGAAGAAGCTGATAGAAGAGCTAAAGATGTTGTTTCATTAGCAATACAAAAATGCTCTGCTGACCATGTTGCTGAGACTACGGTATCAGTAGTACCACTACCTAACGATGAAATGAAGGGTAGAATTATAGGACGTGAAGGACGTAATATAAGAACATTAGAAACATTGACTGGTATAGACCTAATTATTGATGATACACCTGAAGCAGTAATACTTTCAGGTTTTGACCCTATACGAAGAGAAGTTGCAAGACTTGCCCTTGAGAAGTTAATTGTCGACGGACGAATTCATCCAGCAAGAATAGAGGAAATGGTAGAAAAGTCCAAGAAAGAAGTAGAAAATTACATCAGAGAGCAAGGAGAGCAAGCAACCTTCGATACTGGAGTACATGGCTTGCATCCAGAAATTATAAAGTTACTGGGAAGATTAAGATTTAGAACCAGCTATGGTCAAAACGTATTGAAACATTCAATAGAAGTTGCACATTTGGCGGCTATTATGGCTGCGGAGTTAGGCGCAGATGTTAAATTAGCAAAACGCGCGGGCTTGTTACATGATTTAGGTAAAGCTGTTGACCATGAAGTTGAAGGAACACACGTTCAAATCGGGGCAGATTTGGCGAAAAGGTATAAAGAATCTTCAGAAGTTATACACGCAATTTCCGCACATCATGGAGATATTGAAGCAACAACAGTTGAAGCGGTTCTTGTTCAGGCTGCTGATGCAATATCAGGTGCAAGACCTGGAGCAAGAAGAGAAACCCTTGAGTCATATATAAAGAGATTGGAGAAGCTTGAAGATATAGCCAATTCAATCAATGGAGTTGAAAAATCTTTTGCTATTCAAGCCGGAAGAGAGATTAGAATAATGGTAAAACCAGAAGACGTAAATGATGCAGATATAGTTTATATTGCAAGAGATATCGTTAAGAGAATCGAAAATGAGCTTGAATATCCTGGACAGATTAAGGTTAATGTAATTAGAGAAACAAGGGCGATTGAATACGCAAAATAAAAAATGTGCGGTAAAATACAGATTTGCTTTAGCAATATGTATTAGCCGCCTTTTTTAATTTTTGATATACATTGTAATATTTATTATTTTAAGGTTATAATACTATAGGGTTTTAATGAATAAATCAAAGGCTTAGCAAAAAAGCGCAAGTTGGGAGGATATTATGAATATACTATGCATTGGTGATATTGTAGGCAGACCGGGAAGAGACTATCTAAAAAGGAATCTGGCCTCTATAAAAAAAGAATATAATATAGATTTTGTTATAGCAAATGGAGAAAATAGTGCAGGCGGCGTGGGTATAACAAAAAGTACATATGAGGATTTAATATCCATGGGAATAGATGCTATAACACTGGGTAATCACACCTGGGCGAAACGAGAAGTTATAGAATTTATAAACACAGCTGACAGGCTGATAAGACCTGCCAATTATCCCTCCAATAATCCGGGTAAGGGCTATATTATACTAGGAGCAGAAAACAAAAAGATCGCTGTTATTAATCTATGCGGAAGGGTATTTATGGATGCTATTGAATGTCCTTTTTCAACAATGGATACAGTTTTAGAAGAAATACAGGGGAAAGCAGACATAGTAATCGTAGACTTTCATGCCGAGGCTACCTCTGAAAAGCAAGCAATGGGCTGGTATTTGGATGGCAAGGTAACAACGGTTTTTGGTACTCATACCCATATCCAAACTTCAGATGAACGAATATTACCTGATGGAACAGGGTATATAACTGATGTTGGTATGACAGGCCCAAGAAATTCAATTTTGGGAGTTGAAAAGGATATAATAATTAACAAGTTCCTGACTATGATGCCTGCCAGATTTGAGATAGCCAGCGGAGAAGTAATATTCGGTGCTTTGGTATTAAATATAGATGATTATAATAAACTGACTGGTATTAAGCGTTTAAATTACTATGAATAGAAGCCTATAGCTAAGGATATGTAACTTAAGCTTGGTGTATTAATATTGCGAATATTTGCTAAATAAAAAGAGGAATTTACTAATAAACGTAGAATAATCCAAGTAACATATTATTTTGGGGGGGACCTACAAAGTGGAAGTATTAAAAGTATCGACAAAATCTAACCCAAATTCTGTAGCAGGTGCATTAGCAGGTATATTAAAAGAACAAGGCAGCGCAGAACTGCAAACAATAGGTGCAGGAGCACTAAACCAAGCTATAAAGGCAGTAGCAATTGCAAGAGGCTTTGTAGCTCCAAGCGGTGTTGATTTAATATGTATACCGGCATTTGTAGACATAGAGGTAGACGGAGAAGAAAGAACCGCAATAAAATTACTGGTAGAACCAAGATAAGTCCTAAAATACCTGTCTTATTGTCAGGTATTTTATATTTTTTGCAAATAATCTTTATACATTAATTGCATGAAAAAGTATCCATGTAATTGACATTACCCAGTATTAAAATGATATAATTATTATTGTTGATAATATCAGAGCATTTGTGAAAAATATATAATAAAGATTTATATACTATAGATAACCAACTCTAAAACTCATAATAATTTTCGTTAAGAGTTGCTAATCACTTTGTGGGAAACAACTGAAAAAATTTTATTTTGTAGTTGTTTCTCTATAACTATTCATTAGAGAGCTTATTTCTAAGCCTTTCAAGTATAGGCTTTCTCTAAATTAAAAATAATTATCAGGGCAGGAGGAAATATATGCAAAAGGCAGACTTACATGTGCATACAAACGCTTCAGATGGGCTCCTGTCACCAAAAGAGGTAGTCCGATGGGCTCAATTAAAGAGGATCAAAGCTGTGGCCATAACTGATCACGATACTGTAATGGGGATTGAGGCTGCTATAAAGGCAGCATACAATACTAATGTGGAAATAGTACCGGGAATAGAGTTTAGTGCAGAACTAAACGATGAGGAAGTACATATATTAGGTTATTATATGGATTACAAAGCTCAAAGCCTCACCAGTATATTGGAGGAAATACATAATTCAAGACATGATAGAGCGGCAAGGATGATAGAGAAGCTGAATTCTGCCGGATTAAATATTTCGCTAAAGCAGGTGGAAGGTATAGCAGAGGATGGTATAATAGGGCGTCCCCATATTGCAAGAGCTTTAATAGAAAATGGATATATTCAGAACATCAAGGAAGCCTTTGACAACTATATCGGGAAGGGTGAGTTTGCGTATGTTGATAGGTATAAGATATCCTGTCAGGATGCAATAAAGCTTATTAAGGATTTAGGCGGAGTATCTGTTCTAGCACATCCCGGACTTTTAAAAAACAGCAGTATTCTAACTTCTATTTTTGATATGGGCATAAATGGTATAGAGGTGTATCATTCCAAGCATAACGAAGAGACTGTTGCAAAAATGCTTTGTATCGCACATGCAAGAAAACTTATAGTAACAGGCGGTTCGGATTGCCACGGCATGTTTATTAATAACGAACCAATACTTGGAAACGTGTCAGTTGATTATAAAAGTGTGATAGATCTAAAAAGCTTAAGTCAAAAATTGTAAATTTAATTTTATAAATATTTGGAGGTAATAAAATGAATTTGAAAATAGCAAACAAAATTTCAAACATTGCTCCATCCATAACCTTGGCAATAGATGCAAAGTTAAAGCAAATGATTGCTGACGGAATTAAGGTTTATGGATTTGGTGTTGGAGAACCAGACTTTGATACACCTAAGTATATAAGTGAAGCGGCCATAGAAGCTATAAATAAGGGTTTCACCAGATATACTGCTGCTCAGGGTACTATAGATTTAAGAAAGGCAATTTGTGAGAAGCTGGAAAGGGAAAACAATCTCAGGTATAATTCTAATCAAATAATTGTGTCAAGCGGTGCTAAACATTCTTTATCTAATACATTTGCAGCTATTTTAAATCCAGGGGATGAGGTTATAGTACCAGTACCATATTGGGTTAGTTATACAGAGATAATTAAACTTAATGACGGAGTACCTGTGCTTGTACCGACTAAAAAAGAAAATAATTTTAACATGACAAAAGATGAATTGCTTGGAGCAATAACAAATAAAACACGTGCAATATTACTAAATTCACCTAGCAACCCAACTGGTGCTATCTATTCTATAGAAGAGCTTAGGGATATTGCAGAAGTGGCAGTATCAAAAAATATTTTTGTAGTATCAGATGAAATATATGAAAGACTTGTTTATGATGGTAAAAAGCATGTAAGCATTGCTTCACTTGGTGAAGAAATAAAGGAACTAACAATAGTAATAAACGGCATGTCAAAAGCCTACGCTATGACAGGCTGGAGAATAGGATATGCTGCTGCAAACGAAAAGCTGGTTAAAGCTATGTCCAGCGTTCAAAGCCATGCAGTTTCCCATCCTAATTCTATTGCACAATATGCCTCAACAGTGGCTTTAACAGGACCACAGGATGATGTTATTAATATGGTTAATGAATTTGAGAAAAGAAGAACATATATGTACGATAGACTTAATTCTATGGAAGGATTAAGCTGTATCAAACCAGAGGGCGCATTTTATGTTTACGCAGATATTAGCAGCTATATAGGAAAAGAGCTTTGCGGTGAAATAATAAAGAGCTCACTTGAATTCGCACAAATACTACTGGAAAAAGGTCAGGTAGCGGTTATTCCTGGTGCAGCCTTCGGTACTGATAACTTTATAAGGTTTTCATACGCTACATCAATGAAAAATATTCAAGAAGGCTTAGATAAATTTGAAAGCTTTGTAAAAGAAAATCTCAGATAGAAAGGTTGAAGCAAGTGACTGATTTTAATACTAATGAATACCAAAATCCTCTTATCAGCAGATATGCAAGTAAGGAGATGTCCTATGTATTTTCCGATGACTTCAAATTTTCTATGTGGAGAAAGCTTTGGATTGCTTTAGCTGAAGCTGAAAAGGAGCTGGGACTGAATATTACTGACGAGCAAATAGATGAAATGAAACAGCATATATACGATATAAACTACGACGCAGCTATTCAACAGGAGAAAATTACCCGTCATGATGTTATGTCTCATGTATATGCCTATGGACTGCAATGTCCTAAAGCAAAGCCCATTATTCATCTTGGAGCCACAAGTGCATATGTAGGGGACAACACAGATGTTTTACAGATGACAGAAGCTTTGAAGCTGCTGCGTGTAAAGCTGTTAAACGTATTAAATAATCTTACAAAATTTGCATTGAAGTATAAGGATTTGCCCACACTTGGGTTTACACACTTTCAGCCTGCTCAGTTAACTACCGTAGGCAAACGCTGCTGCCTTTGGATACAGGACTTACTCATGGATTTGGAGGAGCTAGACTTTCAACTGACAAGGATGAAGCTGAGAGGTGTGAAAGGTACAACTGGTACCCAAGCAAGCTTTATGTCACTTTTTAATGGTGACCATGAAAAAATAAAGGAGCTTGATAAAAAAGTTGCAGCCAAAATGGCCTTTGAGAAAACCTATGCTGTTACAGGACAAACTTATCCAAGAAAGCTTGACAGCCAAGTGCTGAATGTACTATCAAAAATCTCCGAGTCAGCATACAAATTCAGCAATGATATCAGATTGCTGCAAAGCCTAAAAGAAATAGAGGAACCCTTTGAAAAGCATCAAATTGGATCTTCGGCTATGGCATATAAAAGAAATCCTATGAGAAGCGAAAGAATAGGTGCATTAGCACGTTTTGTTATTGCTAACACGCTGAACCCTGCTATTACTGCTGCGACTCAATGGTTTGAAAGAACTCTGGATGATTCAGCCAATAAACGTCTGGTAATACCCCAAGCGTTTCTTGCAGTAGATAGTATAATGGATATAATGATTAATGTATCTTCGAGCTTGGTAATTTATGAAAAAATGATAAAAAAGCATATTGATCAGGAGCTACCATTTATGGCAACTGAAACCATACTCATGGAAGCAGTTAAAAGAGGTGGAGACAGACAGGAACTCCATGAAAGTATCAGAGTATATTCTATGGAAGCAAGCAGAAGAGTAAAAGAAGAAGGCTCGGACAACAACCTTATTTCACTTGTTATAGAGGATCCAAGCTTTAAAATGACCAAAGACGAAATCCTCAGTATAATAGATGCCAAAAACTTTATTGGCAGAGCACCAGAGCAGGTAGTTGAGTTCCTTGAAGAGCATATTTACCCGATACTAAGAGAGAATATGGATGTACTAAATATAGAGGTTGACTTAAAAGTATAATAAATATTTAGTTCAAATACAAGAATATTGAAAACTTACTATTGACATAATATCTAATATATATTAAAATTGCTATCAATAACATAAAGACTATGAAAAGAAGAGTAGATATAATTTGTAGCTATAGCGAGTCGAAGAGGGTGGAAGTTCGATGCGATATTATATTGAAGAACATCTTGGAGTTGGTAACCGAAATCATATGAGAGTAGATTTATTCGGCACTGGACCGTTATATCCAGAACAAGTATTAGCATTAAGTCTAAACTTGAAGATTAAGCTGGTCATTTATATGACAATTAGGGTGGTACCGCGAACCTTTCGTCCCTTCCATGGGGATGAGAGGTTTTTTATTTTATATAAGCTTTCAAATAACATAAATAATGACTATAAGGAGGAATTAACATGAAAAAAGTATTGATAAAACAGCTTTACAGACAAACAGAGGAGCATATTAACAACAATATTGAAGTAGCTGGCTGGGTAAAAACCGTTAGAGTATCTAAAACCTTTGGTTTTATTGAGCTAAATGACGGCAGCTTCTTTAAAACACTGCAAATAGTATTTGAAGAAGGACTGGAAAATTTTAAAGAAGTTTCCAAGCTATTAGTTGGTTCATCTATAAGGGCGAAGGGGCTTTTAGTTGAGTCGCCGGGAGCAAAACAGCCTTTTGAGCTTAAAGCGTCAGAAATCGAAATATTGGGTACTTCCCATCAGGATTACCCTCTTCAAAAGAAGAGTCACAGCTTTGAGTTTTTGAGAACCATAGCACACCTAAGACCAAGAACTAATACATTTTCTGCTGTATTTAGAGTAAGATCAATGGTTGCCTTTGCCATACACAAATTCTTTCAGGAAAAGGGCTTTGTATATGTTCATACACCAATCATTACAGGAAGTGACTGTGAAGGTGCAGGTGAAATGTTCAGAGTAACTACTCTTGATATTCACAACCTGCCCAAGGATGAACAGGGCAGCATAGACTTTTCAAAGGACTTCTTTGGAAAAGAAGCAAACCTGACCGTGAGCGGACAGTTAAACGTAGAAACCTACTGTATGGCTTTTAGAAATGTTTATACCTTCGGTCCAACTTTTAGAGCAGAAAACTCCAACACTGCAAGACACGCAGCAGAGTTTTGGATGATAGAGCCTGAAATTGCCTTTGGAGATCTTATTGACGATATGGAGCTTGCTGAGGAAATGATAAAATATATAATAAACTATGTATTGGAAAACGCTCCAGAGGAAATGCAGTTCTTCAACAGCTTCATTGATAAGGCACTGCTTGATAGATTAAACAACATCGTAAGCTCTGAATTTGCCAGAGTAACCTATACAGAAGCTATAGAAATACTGCAAAAGTGCGGAGAAAAATTTGAGTACCCAATTGAATGGGGAAAGGATCTGCAAACTGAGCATGAAAGATATTTGACTGAAAAGGTATATAACAAACCAGTATTTGTTATTAACTATCCCAAAGAAATAAAGGCATTCTACATGAGAATGAACGAAGATAATAAAACAGTAGCGGCTATGGATCTTTTAGTTCCTGGAATAGGTGAAATAATCGGCGGAAGTCAAAGAGAAGAACGACTTGAGGTACTTGAAAAGAGAATGGATGAGCTAGGCTTGTGCAAGGAAGACTACTGGTGGTATCTTGACTTAAGAAAATACGGCGGAGCAGTACATTCAGGATATGGACTTGGCTTTGAGCGTATGATCATGTATGTAACAGGCATGTCAAACATAAGAGACGTAGTACCATTCCCAAGAACAGTGAAAAACGCAGAATTTTAACTAAACAATCGTATATTTTTTATAGACCTCCGCACAAGCAGCGGAGGTTTGTAAAATTGTGTATTGAAGTACAGCATACATTATATAGAGAAACAACTTTAAAATTGAATTATATATAATGAATCAATGGAGGTAATTATGAAAAATTCATACAGGTTTTTTCAAAACAAAGAATGTGAGTACTTTCCCTGCCATAAAGTAAAAAATGAAGAAAGCTTTAACTGCTTGTTTTGTTATTGTCCCCTATACTTCCATGATAGCTGCGGAGGAAACTGCTGCTATGTAGAGGGAATAAAGGACTGCTCAAGCTGTATGGTACCTCACAGCGAAAACGGATATGATCATATAGTGGGGAAAATTATGGATCATAACAACTTATTGCGAAGAAAAGAACAAAAAAGTAAAGAATAAATGATTAGAATAGTAAATATTGACATAGAATATATAAGAGGTTGTTTACTGTGTAAGTAGTAAAACACCTCTATATTTATAGAACTTTGAAGGGAAATACATTATGAAAAAAATACTTGTAACTATACTAATCTTTCTATTGCTGCTGTCAATATTAACTTCATGTGCAGTTATAAAGGATGAAGTAAATATTGGTAACGGCTTTAACAATAATAGCAATGGTGTTCCCATCGAAATTGAAACAGATATTGACACCAGTAAGCTTAATCTATACGAAATAAATGCAGAACTAAACGCAGTTAGCAAATTACTCAAGATACAACAGCGAGTCAGGTATATAAATAATGAAAGCATAGAGCTGCAAGAGCTTTATTTTCATGTATACGCTAATGCATTTAAAAATAAAGATACAGCACCGTTTTTGTTTGACGACTTTGAGAGCGCTTATCCAAGAGGCTTTGAGCCAGGATATACCGAGATACTATCAATAACTGATAATACTAGAGCCAATGAGCCATTAAGGTATAGCTTACAGGGAGAGGGAGAAACTATACTCAAAATAGAGCTGGCGAGTCCCATAAAGCCCGGGGATTATGCAGAGCTTAGCATGAGCTATATTGTACATATACCCCCTGCAAGCGAAAGATTTGGCTGGGGTGAAAACAATTTCAATCTTGGAAACTGGTATCCTATTGCTGCTGTATATGATGAACGTGACGGTTGGAATCTAGATAAATACTATGCTATAGGAGATCCCTTTTATAGTGATTCATCAAACTACTTAGTTACCATTAAGGCTCCAAAGGACTATATAATAGCATCATCTGGCAAGCTGCTGGGAGATAGGCAGGAAGAAGATACACGAGTTTGGGAATTTGAAGCCAATATAATGAGAGACTTTGCCTTTGTGGCAAACAATCAATTTGAAATAGCAGAATATGATGCTGACGGTACTTTAGTTAAATCCTATTACTATAAAAACCAACCAGAGAGGGGAAAGCAAGCACTGCAAATAGGTATTAACAGCATCAGGCTGTTTAATGAAAAATTCGGGAAGTATCCTTATCCTACATATTCCATAGTTGAAACAGAATTTCCAAGCGGTATGGAATATCCCGGTATTGTTTATATAAGTGATCAAACATATGACAAGGATGCTAACGAGGAATGGTTTATTACAATTATTGTACATGAAACAGCACATCAGTGGTGGTACGGTCTTGTCGGAAATGATCAAATCGACGAAGCTTGGCTTGATGAAGGCTTTGCGTCATATTCTGAAAGGGTATACAATGAAAAATATTACGGCAAAACAATAGCGAGGAATCAATTTGCAAATAATGAAGCTGTAATGAGAAGCAATATCGGAAAGACAAGGGTTGTAAAATCCCTAAGCGAATTTGAGGATTGGAATGACTACGGACCTATAGCATATTCCAAGGGAGCGGTTGTACTAAATGAAATAAGAAAAGATATTGGCGATGAAAAATTTTTCAATATTTTACAAACTTATTTTTCAAGATACAAATATAAAATCGCTACTACTGATGACTTTATAGCTGTTTGCGAGGAAGTTAACGGCAAAGACATGGACAAATTTTTTGATAAATGGTTATATGCAAATTAAGCATTTATCAAAAAAATTAATTGTATATTTATGGTATTTATAGTATTGTAATATAAGAAATTTGAGATGGGAGTGTGACTATGGGGTTTTGAGGAATAAATTGTTTCTTGCTTAATTCTAATTTAAAAATATTAATAAAATAAAAAGGAATACTATAAATAGTATTCCTAAAATATCGAAAATATAATCTGAACGGTTTTTGTGCACTTCTGCATTTTTAAAACTAACTTAAAGATGGCAGGGGCAACAGGACTTGAACCCGTAACCAATGGTTTTGGAGACCACTACTCTACCAATTGAGCTATACCCCTGCGAAACAATATTTATTATATAACATATATACTATAGAGTCAATACATATTTTTTGTAAAACTAAAAATATTTTTCTTATAATTGATATAACGTATTTAAAATGATAGTATAAATACATAAAGATTGAAATAATAAACGCTAAGTAAGTTTATTAAAATTTTGATAATTGAAAGACGACAAAGTAATTTAGCTTATGGGAGGAAGATAAATTATGTTCAGAGAAATGCGAAGAGCGGATAAACAAGTGGATTCAGTGTTGGTTGAGAATATACTGCATAAAGCAAAGTATGGCGTTTTATCTACAACTGGAGATAATGGATATGCTTATGGTGTACCATTAAACTATGCATATTGTGATGACAAGATATATTTTCATTGTGCCAAGGATGGGCATAAGCTGGACAATATAAAGCATAATAATGCAGTCTGCTTTACAGTAGTTGGTGATACACATATTATACCGCAAAAATTCAGTACAGCCTTTGAAAGCGTTGTAGTTTTCGGCAGAGCTTTCATTGTTGAGGACGAAAGTGAAATAGAGTATGCTTTAAAAGCCGTCATAGATAAATTTTCTCCTGAGCACCTTACAGAGGGATATGAGTATATCGCACGAAGTGCTAAGCATACTGCAATCGTTAGAATAGATATTGAAAGAACTACAGGGAAAAGCAGCAAAGAGTAATTACATATAAAAAGCTTTAAACATAGAAAACTTGCGATTGGGTTTTATTATTTCCAACTGCAAGCTTTTTATTTTTAAATGCGAAAAATTATTTTGTTATATGCAAAACCCCTATGTCCGTAGCCATTTTATTTTGAGTGAATATACTGTAGTAGGACAGTACTGCTTTAAATGTTAAACCTTCTTAAATAGTTACGGAAAGGGGTGATTAATTGATGCTTATTGAGTCAACGATTGTGCTTATAATTGCAGCTTTTTTATTAAAATACAACACATGCAACACATGTACCAGAAGCTATGTGGCATTAGGGGACTCGCTGGCAGTTGGTATACCTTTACTAGGAGGCAATTATGCCTGTAATTATTATAAATGGCTATTGAGCAGCAGATTTGGCAATAACCTAAAATACATTAATCTTGGAGTTGCAGGCTGGACAAGTGGTGATTTGTTATGTGCATTAGAAGTGAATCCTCGATATCAGTGCTGTATTAAAAAAGCTTCTATAATTACCCTTGATATAGGCGGAAATGATATTCTAAAATCCAAGAATAATATTTGCAATATGCCTAATGTGCTGATTATTTATGAATCCAATTTGCGAGCAATACTGCATAAAATACGAAGCTTGAATAATATAGCAGAACTTTATATGATGGATATATACAACCCTTATCCAGAAGGTCACGGGTTACATGGTTTAGCAGAGGAATGGATAGTGAAGCTGAATAGAATAATCTACAGTGTTTGCGCAGATGAATTCTATAATATAGGGGGTGTTGCACCGGTTTATAATGCTTTTAGAGGCAAAGCGTGTGAATATACATTAATAAGCTATGGCAATATCCATCCCAACTCAGCGGGATATAAGGTTATAAGTGGATGCTTTGAACTGACAACATGTACTTATATGAGTGGCTTAAAATAGTTTGTACAAAATTAATTATAGTCTCTACAGAGTTTATGCTTATGTGGAGATTTATTTTTATGTAAAATTTTAAAAATCTTAAAGTTGTTTTTTTTTACTATGGTAGTATAATTAAGTTATAAAGTAGTAAAGGGGTATAGCATGGACAAAATATTAAGGCCGAATATTTTTTTAAAATCTGTTTATGATCTTGATATTAATGTACTAAAAAGCAGGAATATAAAAGGTATAATAATTGATATAGATAATACCTTGGTAGCTTGGGAAACAAAAAATGCTGATGCTAAAGTTATTGCACTAATTGATATGATAAAAGGGCATGGTTTTAATTTGTGTATACTTTCAAATGCAACTAAGAAAAGGGTAGAGGAGTTCAACAAGGAGCTTAAGCTTCCAGCTATTTATAAGGCACTTAAGCCCAGAAAAGGCTCTTATATTAAGGCTATGAATTTAATGAGTACAGAGCTAAGTAATACAGCGGTTATCGGGGATCAAATATTTACAGATGTATTAGGCGGAAATAGGCTGGGACTTTTTACAATTTTGGTATCACCAGTTAGTCCCAAGGAGTTTGCAGGCACTAAGCTAGTGAGGTGTATTGAGAGAATTGTACTTAAAGGCATGGATAGAAACAACTAGGATTTGTATTTTAAAGATTTTTAAAATTCTATTAATT
>CALGKJ010000149.1 GCA_937930535.1 uncultured Clostridia bacterium | reverse complement strand
CCTTGTATTCTGCATTTTTCATTTGTACTATATAATAATCATTATAGTTAAGACTATGCTTAATATAAGGCTTGTCAACAACATATGATATAAGCTCCTTTGATGCAATATCTATATTTGAATTAGTATCAATCATTATACTTTTTGAATCCTTGGACCAGCTGACTTGTCTGTAGGTTGTATGCTTATTAGCCTTCATAATTAATTCTAACTGCTCTGTAGTCAGATCATAAATATATACACTGTTATCAGCATCTAAAAATGCCAGCATTCTTCCAGTATTATTAAATTTGAGATCTTTAATATTTAAGAATCTGCCAACTAGCTTTTTTTCTTTAGTCTCTACAGTTATTGTATAAAGCAAAATTTCCTGCTTTAGATTGCCTGTTATGACTCTGCTGTTTTCTGCTTCAACCTCTGGGCTTTTTATTGTCTCATATACAAAAACCAAACTGTTATCTGGCGAAATAGCCAAGGGTGTAAGGTCGGTGTTTATGCCTTTTAGTATCTTGCTATTGTTTTCTATAAGTGCTTTTTGCGGTATTACATCAAATGGAGTGCTAAAGGTGTTGTTTGGTGTATTTGCAAAGGTATTGTCTTTCTTTTCTATCTGAACCAATATCCCTTCCTTCATAGTGCATGAAGCCAGCGAAAGCAGCAGTAGAGCAGCCATAAGCATTAATAGTAATTTAGGTGTTTTACACATAAAAACCCTCCATAAGTGGTTTCGTTATATTTTAATTTCAAATTTAGTACCACGGCTTGGATAGCTGTATACTTCAATGCTGCCATTATGCTTTGTAACTATCTCTTTAACTATTGATAATCCTAAGCCCCAGCCCTCTACAGAGCTGTTTCTTGATTTATCAATTTTATAATAAGGCTCAAAAATATTGTTGAGATAAAGAGGATCCATTCCGCAGCCATGGTCAGTTATAGTAAGGAGTATTTTATCATCCTTTTTTAAGGAAATATCAATTTTGTCAGATTTACTGTACTTAATACTATTATCTACAATGTTTATTATTACCTGCTTAAAAAGATCAGGGTCTACCATATAGTAAATATCCTTTAAATCAAGATTAAACTTTATATTATACCTTTTAGCTTTATAATGCATAGCATCACATACATCCTCAATCAGAGTTCTTAAATTAGTTTCCACCTTGTGAAGCTCAAAATTAAAATTCTTTAATTTTGACAGCTCCAGTAATCTTTCTACCATTTTCAACATTCGTTTTCCTTCGGACGTAATATGGAATAAGCTTTTGTCCCTGACCTCTTCGTCATTTGTTTTCCACAACAGCTCAGAAAAGCCAATAATGGTAGTAAGGGGGGTGCGGATCTCGTGAGTAAAGTTATCAAAAAAATGCTTTTGTTTTTCCTTCTCATAATTTAGCTTTGTTATCATATCCTGAATACTGTCCGCCATAGAGTTAAAGGTTTTTGACAGCTCGCCAACCTCATCCTTGGTTACAACCTCGGTACGTGTATCAAAAACACCCTTGGCAAATTGTTTGGTGGCAGTACCCAGTGCCTTTATTGGATAGGTTATTTTGTTGGAGATAATAGGGCTGACAAGTATCAATATTAAAGTAGACAGAAGAATGGTAATCATCAGCATTTGCTTTATATCTGTTTTCATGCGGTCTGCATCAGTCAGCTCATACATGAAGCCTACGGCATAGGTGTATTTATTATCTATAGTAACTGGTGTTGCGTAATAAAATACCCTGGTTTTTTCATTTGAAATATAATAAGCACTAATCTTATTAGATGCACTTTTTACTACCTCGGTCATATTGGTATTTACTTCGGTTGTATCATCAGAGTCCCCAAGCAGCTTATCATTATAGAATATCTGTATACGGCACTTAACAGTTCTTTTGAGTAATAGAGCAAGATATGGAGAATTTTTTTCCATGAATTTGGGTATATCAAAAACACTTACAGTTCTGCTTCGTATATACTGCTCAATAAGAGTAGAGGCATACTCGCCCTGATTCTGTAAATATTTGAATTCAGCTTGAAGATTGAAATCATCGGTTATTTCTAAAATTATTGCCCCTGCAATTATCAGCATTATAAGCAGGGTGGCAACATTTAAGGCTATTATTTTGTACTTCAGCTTCATATTTGTACCTCAAATTTGTAGCCTATTCCAAATACAGTTTTTATAAAGAAATTATATTTGCCTAATTTTTTTCTAAGTCTTTGTACATGCATATCAACAGTTCGGCTGTCTCCGAAGTATTCAAAATCCCAAACCAGCTCTAAAAGATTTTCTCTGGAAAAAACCTTTCTTTGGTTTTCACAAAATATAAGCAGTAAATCAAACTCCTTTGGTGTTAGTATAATCTCCTCGTCATCTACAAAAACTATGCGCTCCTGAGTATTGATGAGAATGGGACCAGTTTTTAAGGTATTGTCATCCTTTGCGGTATATTTGTCAGTTCTTCTAAGTACGGTTTTTATTCGTGCAATTAACTCCCGGCTATCAAAGGGCTTGGTTATATAATCGTCAGCACCCAGCTCCAGCCCAAAGAGCTTGTCCTTTATATCGTTTTTTGCTGTTAGCATAATTATGGGAATCCCCAGCTTTTGAAGGGACTTGCATACCTCAAAGCCGCTTAGATCCGGCAGCATAACATCCAGCAGTACTAAATCAGGTGTATGAAGCTGGGCAGCTTTAACAGCATCAAAGCCGTTATAGCAGGAAAGGGTATCAAAACCTTCCATATCTAAATTTATCTTAATTAAATCAACTATAGCAGGTTCATCATCAACTATCATTATTTTCAAGCTTTTCACCATCCCATAAAATATTGTGAAACTATATAAATCACACTAAATAAGCTACATTGTGGAAAGATAAGAATATTTTCAGACGTATTTTTCATTCGTGATTTATATAATTATACACAGACTTTCTATATATAAATTATATCAGTAAAAAGGGTTTAATATATATAAAATTTGTAAAAATTAAATTGGAGAATAGTGCTATAGGTAAAAGAAAAAGCATCCGGCTGGATGCTGTACTATTAAGGATTATTATTAAATTCCTCTTTGATTTTGTTCAACAGGTTCTTATCAGTTAAAATATCATAGCCTGTGAGAGCCAGAGCACATGCACCCTTAACTAAAGCATCGTGGGCTTTAGCTGTAAGTGTTGCATCTCTAAATCCGGCAGTATGACCTACAAGCGGCGAATCAGATATGGAAATATAGGGATGGATTGCAGGTACTACATTGCTTACATTGCCCATATCTATTGAGCCAAAGCCGGATCTTTGAGGTGCTATATGATTTATTCCTACATAACGAAGATTGTCGCTAAATGCATTTGACAGCAGCTTATTTGTATTCATATCATCATAGGAAATTTCGTAGTTGGATATTTCAAGCTGCGATCCTGTCATAAGTGCAGCTCCGTGAGCAATGTTTTTTACTTTCTCGACTACTTCCTTAAGATACTTCTTTTTTGCTGCTCTTACATAAAATTGTGCAATAGCTCTATCGGGTACAATATTTGCCGCCTTGCCCCCTTCCTTGATAATTCCGTGTATTCTGACATCAGGGGTAACATGCTGTCTTAATGCACTAATGCCGTTAAAGGTTAAAATTACAGCATCAAGAGCATTTATACCCTCATGAGGTGCAGAGGCAGCATGGCTTGCCCTGCCTTTAAAGTCAAATTGTAGTGCATCCATTGCCAGGGAGGCACCGCTTTCATATGTTTCGTCTTCTGGATGCAGTATCATTGCCGCATCTATATCATCAAAAACCCCTTGCTCTGCCATGTCCACCTTTGCGCCGTCGCTTTCTTCGGCAGGAGTACCCAGTACAATTAATTTGCCGCCTGTGTTACCCATGAATTTGCTTAATGCTATGGCAGCTCCGCAGCTCATTGTGCCAATCATATTGTGACCGCAGCCGTGTCCTATTTCGGGAAGTGCATCATATTCGCAGAGATACGCAATGCTTGCCCCGGGCTTTTTACTATCAAAAACAGCTCTAAAGGCAGTTTCTCTGTTTACTATGTTAGTTTCTATTATAAATCCGTGTTCAGATAAAAGTGCAGTCAGCTTTTGCATGGCTTTAAACTCGTTATTGCCTAGCTCTGGATTGTTGCATATAAAGTCACTTGTGTCTGATAAAGTACTTTTCAAAGCCTCGACTTCTTTTATAATTAAATCCTTCATGTTTACCTCCTAACCTGTATTTAAAGTTGGTCTACCCAACTTTACATCAGCAATCAATGAAAAGAAAGCAAGTCTCAGGAAGTG
>CALGKJ010000148.1 GCA_937930535.1 uncultured Clostridia bacterium | reverse complement strand
CTGAGTCTCATAATATTTACATTTTTGAATTATCTCGTATTGTAGTAGCTGCATTTTAAATTATTACTTAAAGCTATCAACAAATAGAATATCCATGCGTTCAAAGGAACTATAAGGAAATTGTTGAATTGGAACAATTTCCTTATATTATATAAACCTACTATTTTAAATATCAGTCTACGATGTGGGTGCGAATCTTTGTTGAAGACTTTTTCATCAATTTATATTGATTGCACCTTGGCTTCATAGTTATAAATATTCATTTTAAAAAAGCTTCAATATTTTCTATATGTTTTCTTTCTTCACTAATAATTTTTTCTAAAACTTGATAGTTACTTGTTTCAATATCACTATATGACGTAACTAATATTCCTTGAATGCTTAAAGCTAGTGCTAAATTCTCTTTTTCAAAGTCTAAACAGAAATTTAAAAGTTCTCTCTTGTTATATAGGTCAGCAAATCTATTACGATTAGAAAATTCATATATAAGCTTTAGTACTTTATCGTATAAACTAAAATCAATCTCTTTAATAATATCCTCGGTTATATGTTCCTTTAAGCTTCTATACATTTCAGCATGACGCTTTTCCTCATTGGCAAATACTCTGAGCAGTATCTTTATATTTTCCTCTATACCATGATCCATTGCCATTTCCATAAACATTTCATAGCCCTTCTGCTCTATTAGTATGAATTTATCCAACAAATCCACAATTGTATATGACATACGCTATTTATTACCCTCCATTTCACTTAATTCACATCCATATGCTTCCATAATCAATATATTATACCACAAAGTCGTATGATTACAATAGTAATGGATTATTCAGAAAAAACATATATGAAGTGATATTGTGGAAGTACTTAAGAAGCTGAATTTTAAAAACCATAATAAAATTATACTGCTAAATCCCCCTGAGGAATTTAAAGGTACAAAAGAAGAAATGTCAAACATTGCATCAGTCAAAGAGTTCATAAGTGAAGGCGAAGCTATAGCTTTTGTACTAGCCTTTGTAAAAGACTGTGAGCAAATTGCTCAATATGCAGATTTAATTTTGCCAAAGGCAGTTGAAGGTGCTGTTGTGGTTTGCACATCCTAAAAAATCCTCACCAAAATATAATGTATCAGTTTCACGAGACTTTGGGTGGGATGCTGTAGGTCAGTATCAATACGAAGGTGTGCGTCAGATTTCTATTGATGAAAATTGGTCTGCAATACGATTTAAGCATATAAGTCAAATAAAGGTTTTAACAAGAAATGAAAGTAACGCAGTCAGCATTGATGGAAAAACCAGAGCAAAGAATAATCGTAAATAAAAAGCTGGAGAATTTACTAAAACAGTAAATTCTCCAGCTTTAGTCCTTTATTTCATTAAATAGTTCATAGGCTTTGCTGTGAGCCTCTTCTAAAATCTTATTACCTTTTTCAGTAATTTTATAATATTTTCTAATCTTTTTATCTACCAGTCTTTCCTGTTTTTCCAAAAGACCCCCGGCTTCCATGCTGTGAAGCAGCGGATACAGTGTACTAGGGCTCATTTGATATCCATGCGCTCGAAGCTCTTCAATCATCCATGCACCAAAGAAGGGTTCTTTTTTGCATGATGAAGAATATGAATCTGAATGAAACCAAGAAACAATCTCCTGACTATTTGATCCTCCACTTTCATCACTCCTTGCTGTATAGCTTAAAATAACGATAAAAGCAAACCCGTTATACCTCCCGCTAATACTATCCATGCGGTATTAATTTTATACTTAAATACAATAATCAGCGAAGCAGCTGAAAGTAATGCTGTCGGTATATCTACGACTGCCGAAACTCCCAGTTTCCAGCTTACAACAGCCATAAGTCCCCAGCCATCCGCCTCTTTCATAACCAAGATGAATTGTCAGCTCAGTGGAGTTAAGACCGGAATAAGATTTGTAGCTCCAAGTAAGTATAGAAACTCGTCCTTGGAAAGCCATTTTCTCTTTTTTACAATTTCATCATCCATCATTGCTATATGTGCTGCTGGTCCTCCAAAGGCAGTTGTACCAAGTTTCAAGAAAACACCCGCTATTTATCTCATTCGCATCGCAATTATCGGCAGTATCAAAGAAGCAGCCGCCAATATTATTGAACCTGCTGCGGCCATTTTACTAGTGCTACGTATATATTTGGCATAGCTGAATAGATATAAAGTAGGAAATAGTATTATAATAATTATTATGTATTGCAATATTATTCACCACCCTTACTTTGTTTCACTTTTTTCACCCTCTGAAGAGTAAATTTCCGAGCTTTTCAGCATTGTTCCAGTACGTCTTATAGTAAACTCTACCTCAGTATTCACCTGAGCATCCTTAAATGTACCAAGCCAATTATACTCCTCCCAGTCTTGTATAGTTGCAAAGTGCGTTGCTGCAATAAATCCGAACTTAAAGACCTCAGTATTCAGTTTCTGACATTTTTTAATAGTCTTATCCAACTGGCTTTTAATCTGCTTTTTAACTGCCTCCTCAAGAATCGGTTTTAATTCTTTACTTTCATAATCAACTGTACTTTGAATCGCAAGTATGTCACCCTCTAAAAATACCTTCAAATCAATTATGGGCATACCTTCTTCAAATCTCACCTTAACATTCCTGGTTTTTTGTTTTCGTACATCTACTGTGATTATCTTATCTGGTGCTTTAGGGTCTTCAACTACATAAAAACCCCTTTCAAAATCACCGCGGGCCATTAGCATAGCACGAGTTTCATCACCATTTAATTCTCCTACCATTTTTCCGCCGTTAAAAAGAGCTGTACCAAAGAATTCAACCTTAGTGCCTCCCTTTCTCACAAGCTCTCCAGCATAATAATCGCCGCTTGTTTTAAATTCCCCACCGCCGTCTCCCTCTCCCTCTTTAAACTTATTAAAATCATTAACTGCTGCCAGTATAGCTATTGGTTGGGAATATGTGGTTTTCATCCTATTCAATACATGTCCGTATCTGACACTATCAAAAAAGCCTGTATTTTTCTCCTGTGCCATCATATTTTCCTGTGCTTTTGACAAAGCAGTTCCAAGAACAGGTATATTCTCTTTTAAAAAATCACTGACCGAGCCCTTTGTTATAATAAAATATAAGTTTCTTCTGATTTGCCTGCCTCTGACGAATGCATTAATATATGTGTCAATTCCTTCCCTTGCCAGACTTTCAGAATATACCATGTATTTGGTATGCATATAGTTTATTTCTCTAGGTAAGAAAGAGTTCATCATATTTACACCTGAATAGAAGGAAGGGCAATCGATAGTAATAGTCAGATATCCATTTTTCTCCTGTATATCTGCACCTCCTCCACCCCCACTCATAGCACCGCTGCCTTCGCCGCCTTGTCCGCCTGTCATGGTAGGTATCTGTACAGACATTCTTAGCTTGTCAGTAACCCCCTTCTCCATACCAATACTATAAACATATGCCCACTCAGTTACTTCCCTGGCATCATAACAAGAAGTTAGTGCTGTCATCAGTATTATAAGAACCATTAGAAGCAAAACAAACCTACGCACTTTTCTTCGCTCCCTCCTTTTTTCTTATTGCTGCTGCGAACAAGGCAATCAACGGTAATCCAAAGGTAATTATCCAGCCGTACTGCCTTGATATTTGTACATAAAATGTTATCTCAATAAGGTCTTTGGGCATCATGCATATAGTAAAAAGAATTATAGCTGCTGGAATAATAACAGGCCGCATATCCTGTATTCTGAACATCTTGCAATATATACTCAAGGATGCATAGAAAACAGTAGCTGCACTTATCAACGTACCAATACACCATGTAAAAATAAATATAGGGTCTAGTCTTTGTAAAAAGCCTCCGATACTTATTATCCTTGCTAAAGCATATATGTTAGAAACGATTTCCTGTGATTGTGCATAATTAAAAGCCATTACTGATGTAATAATTGCAGTGGCAGTCAGTATTCCTGATATAGATAGTGAGTAAAGACCCACTTTTTTAATGTGTGATGCACCTTGCATGGATGCAGCAATAACACCTAAAACAGCTACCTCACCATAAAAGGAGCTTCTGCTGAAACCGTTGGAAACCACCTTATCCAACCCATATCCATAAAAAGGAAATAAATTATAGACATTATAATTGCCAGCGCATAGTATTATAACGATCAGAAATCCGAACAAAAGTATCAGAGCTACCGCCCTTGCAAACCTTGCAATAGACTCCAGACCTAAAAAACATGCTCCCATAACCATACTTAATATTGCACCTATCACAAAGCTTGGAGGTGTTAAAGGGAGTACATAAACTTTAGTTACTTCAGCAAATTCACGTATTAAAATAGCATTACCTACAAACAAGGATGCGAATAATACCAATGAGAAAATAAAACCTAGCATACGCCCTAAAGAAAGCTCGAAGGCTTCAATTATATCTTTACCTGGAAAACGTTTCAGCAAAGAATGCATGCCAATAAATCCAAATATTGCTACAGCAGCAGATACTAGGGTTGAATACCAGGCCGCTGTACCAACAAGCCTTACTACAAAAGCTAAACTTGTAAAGTAAAATTTAACACATATTGTAATAGTAATAAGACTAATTGCTTCCTGGACACCTATTTTACCCTCTTTTATCATTGCCTGTTATCTCCCTTATTTTCCGACTTCCAGCCTCTTGGATTTTCGGCTTGCTTTTTTTGTTTCTGAGTATTCAAAAAATCAGGTCGCTGATTCTGCTTCCAAGTAGGGTGTCTTATTATGATATCAGGATTGGAATTAGTTTTTGGGGCTATAGGAGCAAAAAATGGAACTCCAAAGGATTTCATACTGCAAACAAGGCAGCCTAAAATAAAAATCCCACAGGAGATGCCATAAAATCCGAGGATAGCTGCCAAAAATATCAAAGAGAATCTTATGATTCTTACTCCCAAGCCTAACGGGTAGTTAGGTATGGCAAAGCTTCCAAGCCCAGTAACAGCAACAATTATTATTAATATAGGGCTTACCAGTCCAGCAGCAACAGCTGCCTGCCCTAATATAAGTGCTCCTATTATGCCTAGTGTCTGTCCGATTACACCTGGCACACGGATACCACCCTCTCTTATAAGCTCAAAGGATACTTCTAACGTCAGCACCTCAACTATGGTGGGAAAGGGTACCTGTTCCTTAGCTTGTGCGATAGAGGCAAGAAGCTCAGTTGGTATCATCTCGTGGTGAAACATTGTTATTGCAACATACATAGCAGGCAGAAGTATCGCAATTAAGATCCCGAATATACGTATCAAACGTAAAAAAGTGCCATATTGCCAGCGTAACGACGAGTCTTCCGAAGTCTGCAAAAGATGGAAAAATGTAACCGGCACAATATCAGCAAAGGGCGCACCCTCACTAATAATGGCAATTTTGCCTTCCATTAAAAATGAAGCTGTTCTATCCGGCCTCTCTGTTACTAAAGTCTGGGGGATCAGCATATATCCATTGTCCTCAATAAGCTGACTCAGCATACCGCCCCCAATAATGGCATCCACATTAACGCTTTTGATTCTTCTTTTTACCTCATCTACAACAGTTGTGTTAACAACATCCTTCAGGTACATTATGGCACACTGGTCCTGATCACTTTGTCCTACGGTAATTATTTCAGTAATCAGATTTTTATTTTTGATTATTTTTCTTACCAGACTGGTATTCGTACGCAAATTCTCTGTGAAGCCCTCCTGTGAGCCATAGACTACATTCTCTGTAACCGGCTTATCTATACTTCTTTTTTCATAACCCTTTGTACCGATTAAAAGACACCTTTCATCCCCATCAACAAATAATGCTGTATTTCCGCTTAGAACTTTGACTATTATATTGCTCAACTTTGTTTCTTTGGCAATTTCATTGACTGATATCACGTTGTCACTTATATAATCGGTAATGTTCTCACAAGCACTATTACAAAAAAAATCCTGAAAATTCTGCAAATCCATAAGCTGGCGCATAATAAAATCACTTATAAATGTTCTGTCCACCATTCCATCAATATATACGATAAAGGCATTTAACTTCCTTCCAATTTTAAACTCTCTAATTACAGCATCATTATTGCCAGGCATACTAAGTTCCTTTTTTATCATATCTAAATTTGATTTTAGTGAACAAAAAACATTGGTATTATCAGTATTTACTGTATTTCCATCTGTTTCACTACCCGAGGTATCAGTATTGTTCATACCAGACTCATTATCAGTTTTACTGCCTGATGTCTGCTCTTTTTCTTCAGAGCCTTCAGTTTCTAGCAGTTCAAAAGGTTGCTCCTTTTGAGGTTTATATGTAAATAAACTTTTTAGATTTGTTAACTGCACCACATCAATTCACCAACCTAACAATATTTAGCCAATAGTGATATTATTGGCTAACTTAATCTTATTTATTACAATCAGTTAAACTATATAAATGATGCCTGATATTGTTTTATAGCAAAAAAAATCAGCCTGCCAATTTCAGCATGCTGTTAGATATTATAATTTTCTGCTTTGTGAGCGGTAAAATAAATTGCTTATTATACTGCAAAATCGCCTGTTACATTTCCGTTAATCACATAATAGCATTTGTTTTCTTCAACCTTAAAGTATATATCAATAGTATTTAAATCCTTAGCCAGATTTCCACCATCCTTCCAAATTTGTTTTATTCGCTTCTCAAAATCATTTACACAAACATCAGCTTCTCTAAATTGAATACTTGTCCTAACTTTCATTTTAAACATCTCCCTTACATATTTTATCTTTCATAAATTTTACCATACAATTATTAATATTTGTATATAAATTTTTATCTTTATTTTAAGTCGCTAATTACTATCACGAGATTTTATGTTCTTATGCAGAATATTTATTAAATTTAAACAAACAATGCAAGTATAAGCAAGTATCATATGAGAAAGAATATCTATAATTCTCCATAATAATATGAAAAGCTGGATAGACCAGCTTTCTATCCAGTTTAGGAGGTGAAATAAATGTCACAGCAAAGCTTTATCTTGCATGAGACTATGGAAATACATGAGCTGCTTAACTTTAATACTATATGCATGACAAAATCCAAGTTGATTCAGGGTGTAGTATTTGATAATGAGTTAAAGGCACTATTAGAAAAGAATATGCAGCAATGCAAGAGTGCTGTAAATGTTCTTCAGGGCTTATTAACTAAAACAAATCCACAGTAGGAGGTAGTATTAGATGGACATTACGAAAAAATCCATTAACCAAATAAAAAGACCAATGAACAATGATTATTTAGAAATTGAAAATGCCGATGGAATGCCAGGACTTGTAGACTCAACTATTGCACTAGACTTTTTGCTGTCAGTTAAAAGTGCTATAAGAAATAGTGCTATGGCATTAACAGAAATGGCTGATCAGGAAGCCCGAAAGGCTGTACATAGTTTACTGGATAACTCTATTAACCTTCACGCTGAACTTACAGATCTTATGATAAAAAAAGGGTGGCTGCATCCCTATGATGTAAACCAGCAATTTCAACTGGATAAAGTATCAACCCAGACAGCCCTGCAAATTGCGAGCTTGCAGCTCTTTAAAGGAGATACAAGCAGACTCGGTACCTTTGCAACACCAAACTATTAATAAGGAGGTTATACTACCATGAAAGCAGTAACTTATCAAGGCATTAAGGATATAGCGGTAAAAGACGTAGAAGCCCCAAGTATACATAAAGCAGATGATATTATTGTACGACTCACTACTACGGCAATTTGCGGCTCAGACCTTCATCTAATACATGGAATGGTCCCAAATCTGCCAAAAAACTATATAATTGGTCATGAGCCTATGGGTATAGTTGAAGAGACTGGATCTGCGGTCACAAAGGTAAAGAAAGGCGATAGAGTTATTATTCCCTTTAATGTGAGCTGTGGCGTGTGCTACTACTGCAAGCATGATCTGACAAGCCAATGTGATAACTCAAACCCTCATGGAGAAAGCGGAGGTTATTTTGGGTACTCCGAAACCTTTGGCGGTTACCCTGGCGGACAGGCTGATTTCATGAGGGTCCCCTATGCTAATTTTACCCCCTTTCGTATTCCCGATGACTGTGAGATAGAGGACGAAAAATTAGTACTGCTGGCAGACGTTGTTCCGACCGCATACTGGAGTATTGATCATGCTGGTGTAAAAGCAGGGGATACTGTTATTGTACTAGGCTGCGGACCAATAGGACTTCTTGCACAGAAGTTTGCATGGCTGAAAGGTGCAAAAAGGGTTATTGCAGTTGATTATATAGATTACCGTCTTGAACATGCAAAAAGGACTAATAAAGTAGAGATTATAAATTTTGAGCAGGAAAAAAATATTGGAGAATACTTAAAAGAAATTACAAAGGGCGGAGCAGATGTTGTAATTGATTGTGTAGGTATGGATGGAAAAATGACACCCCTTGAATTCCTTGCTACCGGTTTGAGGCTTCATGGTGGTGCCATGGGTGCCATAGTTATTGCAACTCAGGCTGTCAGAAAGGGCGGGGTTATACAAATAACCGGTGCATATGGTTCAAGATATAATGCATTTCCCCTTGGTGATATTTTTAACAGAAATATAGATTTAAAAACTGGTCAGGCACCAGTTATTCCATATATGCCGTTTCTATACAATCTTATTGCCGAGGGTAAGGTAGATCCCAGTGATATTATTACCCACAAACTTCCTTTAGAACAAGCACAGATAGGATATGAGGTTTTTGATACAAAAACTGATGGATGTATAAAGGTTGTTCTAAAGCCAGGGCTGCACTAAAGTATTGCTAACCTTATAAAGTCATTTGCAATTATAAATTGCAGACAGGAGGAAATGATTATGAATAATAATAGAATTGCTGCACATGAATCCTTCGAGCTTCATGAATTAATAACCTTTAAAAATGTATGTGCTACAAAATCTTCAGTAATGGCGGGATTAGTTAAGGATGAGGAGCTAAAAGCATTGCTGAATCAGGAGCTGAATACATCACAGGAGCATATACGTGAATTGCAGGACCTAATTCAGCTATCGGCATTTGCATTTGAAGATACTACCAGAACAGAAGATGCACTTAGGCATCAAAACTAAATCTTACAGACAAGGTCAGGTGAAGATAATGAATATATTACAAAGCTTAGCTGGTATGAGCAATATGACTGAACAGGTTATCGCTACCGATTTTCTGATCGCTGCAAAAGCCAGCGTTAGAAACTATGCAGCAGCACTTTCCGAGGTTACAACACCACAAGTAAGAGCTGTACTGCACAGACAATTGAATGTTGCTATAAAAACCCATGAAGGTATTACAGACTATATGATAAAAAAAGGTTTTTACCGTGTGTACAATCCTCATAAACAAATAAATATAGATATGAAGGCGGCCAACACTGTATTAGATTTACATAGCAAGAGCTAGTTTAAAAAAATAGAGAATACCTGTTTTCATCCTGATATTCTCTATTTTTCTGTATCTCTAATTTTTTATTTTACCCTTAGTATTTAAACTGTGCAATACTATTTTGCATTTCCTCTGCTAAGTTTGCTAAAGCATCACTGGAGTTAGCAATCTCCTCCAAAGATGATGTCTGCTCCTCTATTGCTGCGGAGGCTTGCTGTGTTCCAGCCGCATTTTCCTCTGAAATAGCAGACAGATTTTCAATATATTTGATTATCTCATTCTTCTTAGTCAGCATTTGTCTGCCCGAGGAGTTTAATTCCTGTATTCCCAGCTTGGTCTTTTCTATTGCTTCTGCTATACCGTCAAATTTACCTCTAGTTCTCTCTACGCTTTGAGTTTGAACATCTACCAGCTCAGTCATTTCTTGTACTGTTTTTACAGCTTCTTCCGTCTCGCTTGTCAGATTTGCTATAGTCTTGGATATTTCTTCTGTAAAGGATTCTGACTGCTCTGCCAGTTTCTTTATTTCATCAGCCACAACTGCAAAGCCTCGTCCGGCTTCTCCTGCTCTCGCAGCTTCTATAGCAGCATTTAGAGCCAGCAGATTTGTTTGATCTGCAATATTTCTAATCATGACGCTTGCAGTGTGAATCTTTTCTGCACTTGTACTAGTGCTTTCAATTACGCTTTTTATTTTTCTTGAGGCTTGGTTATTTATTCTGGTTTTTTCTACTAATTCAAGTACATTTTCTACACCTTCATCCTTTAAGAGTGTAACCTGATTAGTTAAATCACTTATATTTTTAACCTGCTGCTGTTCTTTTTCCATCAGCTCTACTAGCTGGGTTACAACCTCAACAGTTCTCTCTGTATTTTGAGCCTGTTCAGTAGCTCCCTTTGCCATTTCTTCAACGGTTCTAGAAATATCCTCTGCCGATGTTGAGGATTGCTGAATAGTAGCTGCCAGCTCCTCAGAGGATGAAGCCACCTGCTGCGAATTATTGGATACACTTTTAACCAGCTCAATTACATTAATTTGCATTGCTGCCACTGAGTTTGTAATCAGACCAATTTCGTCATTATACTCTAAGAATTTTACAGCTTCTGACTTTTCATCAAATCTAAAGTCAAACTTCGCCAGCCGATCAATAATCTCTGATAATAATTTAATAGGTCTTGCAACCTTTCCTACTATAAGCATTGTTAATACTGTAGCTATAGCAACTCCTATAATGATTATGGCTATTGTAGTGAATAATTGTACATTAAGAATATCCTTCAAGGGTTTAATATTATATGTAACTTCTAATATTCTGTAAGAATCTGCTGCACTGTTGCCTTTTAAATCAACAAATACATATTTTGTTCTATGGTCAGCTTCGTTTGCAGTATATGTACTCTTCGTTTCAGATACTTTCTTTATTATTGAGAGCAATTCCTCATCAGCCTTGAACTCAGTATTATAGTATAACTGCTCCCCATTAACTGAAAAGAATCTAACAGACCTTAATACTGGATTTTCCTCTGCTAATGTATCTATTCCCTCTTTCAGCTTGTTATCCAAGGATTTACCTAAAAGCTTATTAGATTCCTCAGCCAGCTTTACTTTTTGTATTATGCCTTGTTCAATAGTAGATTGAACAAAATCGAAATCGGTTACTATGTACGACTGGGATATTAATAATAATATAATTCCGAGTATCAGTAAAATTGGAATAAAAGTACTTACCAAGCGCATGGTAAGCTTGTACTTTAATGACCTAAACTTTTTTGTTTTTGTTTTCATTTTATCATCTCTCCTCTGCTTTTGTTTATTAAAATAAATAATACACAAATTTACATATCCAATTGTAAAAACCACTACATATATTATAACACATGTTTTCCACAATTCCACATAATTTCACATTCATTCTTATAATAATAAATTGTGCCATTGCTTTATTTATACGGTGCAAACAAATAAATCTCAGAATAGTGCTTTATTTATGCAATATTACACTATTCTGAGATTTACTTATCTTCATATAAATCTGTTATTTTTTACCAATTCAAAATCATCCAGTATTTCTTCGTCTTCGGAAATTGCTGTTATTCTAAGTCTGTCATCTTCTATATCTACCAGTACAAAGTGATAAACAGGCAGAGGCGGAACAATAACACCTCTATCATCGTGATAAGCATCTCTAAGAGGGGCACCAGCACCACCTGTAACTATCTGAGGTATACTGCGTATAAATTGATAATTTTCGGAACTGAAATTACCATTTATTATTCTTCTGGAATAGTTATGTTCATGTCCTGCAAATACAATCGCCACATTGCTTTTATCAATAATATTCCAAAAACGATCTCTATCCTCTGGATAAATGTTCAATGAGGATCCCATATGTGCTCCAGTAGGGTAAGGCGGTGAATGTAAAAACACCATTTTGTGCTTTATATCCTCATCCTCAACCGCTTTTTTAAACCACTCAAGCTGCCTGCCGATAATCCTGTTATTTTCTCCTGTATGATATGAGTTTAGTAATATCAGCCTAGTATTAAGATAATCAACATAATATACAGTTCTATTGTAATTTCTTAAAAAATTATCAGCAGTATATTCGCTGAAAACCTCAGAAAAAACCCTTTGTCTGGCATCATCAGGGGAGCCGCTTCCTACTTCATGATTTCCCACTGTGGGCAGAAGTATTTCTATAGGGAAGTACTCCATAAAAACCCTCTTAAACTTTTTCAATTCACCTCTAAGCTTTTGTAAGTTTTTGCTGCCCGAAACAAGATCCCCGGGAAAAACAATATATCTTGGCGGTGGATTCAGCTCCTTAATCTGCTGTAACAAGCTTCTTAATACCGGTTCGTTTATACCATCATCTTTACCCCTGGAATCAGCAAGTACAACTATCCTATTTATTTCCTGTCTAAAGCTGCTGCTTCTATATGACCCACTCTCTTGCATTAATGAGTTAAAAGGCATCAGTTTATTCAACCCCTTCACATACTACAGTTTATGGTGTAAAAAAACCATACACTACAGCTTATGAAGAGTATTTTCGGCTTGTGACTAATGCCTTAAAAAATGGATATCTTTTGATTCCTCTAGCCCTTTTGATATATAAAGCTTTCCCTCAGTATTTATTGCTGCATAGAATACAGATTTTTCCGAAAATATCCTGTTACTTTCCAGTTGAGCCATCAGCCATGCCTCATCTAATCTAAGCTTCTCCAAATTTTCTTTGTATATTTCCCCTTCAACAATGAGTGGTATAGATAGCCCCTTATAGTCAGTATTGACTTTTATCTCCTTAGGCGTAAGCGGTTGGTACTGGGATTTTTTCTGCACGCTAAGCTGACCGCTTGCCTCTATAATTGCAAATTCCACCTCACTAACATCAAAAACATTCTTCTCCCTAAGCATTGTTAATATATTATCAATGCTGTATTTTATTTTTCTCATATTTCCTTTAACAAACTGACCATTTTCAATAACTACTAAAGGTTCAAAGGTAAGCCATTTTCCCAGTCTTCTATTCTTAATAATCAAGATACTGTATATATAGTGCAGCAGCATTATGACAATAACTGCAAAGGCAGTGGGTAAATGTTTAACCTTAGGATCTGCTATATCAGCCCCTACTACAGCAGCTACAGTAATAAGTGATAGAAAGTCAAACACAGGAAGCTCCCCGATTTTTCTT
Source organism: uncultured Clostridia bacterium (assembly GCA_937930535.1). GTDB lineage: Bacteria > Bacillota > Clostridia > Lutisporales > Lutisporaceae > CALGKJ01. The sequence continues at coordinate 15,199 of CALGKJ010000148.1, read as the reverse complement.
CTTCCTGTCAGCAAGGTTATAAAAAGAAACATAGGTAGTATGGTAATAATTCTTAATAGTATTTTTAAATATTCCATGTTATCACTTCCTTAGTAAATTTTATAGCTTTATTCAAACTGAGACATTTATTGATATATTATGTAACTTTATTATATTGTCCTTTAGTCCAAAAAATATTCGAAGCTGACACTCAAGATCAGTGTCAGCTACAGTATTTAAATAATCCTATCCTTTCATTATACCCATCCATTTTCTCTTGAAAATCCCACTAACTCTCCCTTTTCTACACAGCTATAGGCATATATGTACATAGCCGTAGACCAGGATTGCCCTGCATATCCCATAGGTTCTCCCGTCTGCCCATGAAACCATTCGTTAAATTCCCATTCTTCCTTTCTGCCCTTTTTATTTAGATCAGTCAAACGCTTTAGCTGTAGCTTTGCTTCCTCAAGCTTTCCTGCTTTAACCAGTGCTGCTACGTAGAATCCCCCAATAAAAGGCCAAATGCCTCCGTTATGATATTGGTAAGGAAGATTTAGGTTCCTTAGTAAATAATAGTCCCTCCAATCCTTTTCCTGTGGATTAATAACAGGATGCAGAGAACGAAGTGGATAAACGGCATCTAAGCCTGCCTGCCTTATATACTCAAGTATTTTTTCCATTTTTGTTTCATCTGCTATATCAAATATTATTGCCAGCAGATTACCCAAGGTATCAAAGCGATCCCCATAATCTCTGAATGCCATATAGGGCAGGTAATATGGTCTTTGTACCAGCAATGTATCAACAAGAGTTGTAGGATAAAGCCATTCCTTACGCTCCCTAATAATCCATTCTTTGTCTTTTGGTTCTTCCACACCCACCCATAAAAGCATGTTGATTTTTTTATGCTTGTCCTTATATAATTTGTCATATTTATCTGATGGTTCATTTAGTGCTTTTGCCAAATCACACATACACTTATGAACAGCAACATACAATACATTATCAAACAGCACGTTATACCTGTTTGCAAACAAATCCGCCCAGTCCATAGCTTCATGGACTTCAAGCAAGCCGCATTCATTGGAATCCTGATACTCAAGCCAGAGAAGTGCCTTTTTAATACTCTCCCAGCTCTCTCTCACAAAATCCAGATCCTTTGTAATAAGATAATTATAATATTGCCCTATTATGTACCACAGATTGCCATCTACGCACCCCTCATGGGCTGTATCTATATATGGCTTAAATTCAGTTTCTTCTGTAAATTTTCCACCATAGGCAATCAAAGCCGGGTCGAACTCTGTGGGCAGTCCCACATTATGAGGTATTTTCCCAAGCTTTGACTGATACTTGCGCAAGGTTTCCAGTGAACGTCTATGAATTTTTCGCCCTTCCTCTGAATCCATAGCCAGTAAACCAAGTCCGCAAATCATACTATCTCTTGCCCATACCTGCCTGTAGGCTTGACTAGAGCCTAACAGACCTATTTCACTGCCATTTTTTAATAAAAGTTCTTCTGCTCTTTTTCTGGCAAACTTTATTTCATCCTGCATAAGTTATGTTCCCCCCTTTACCTTTGCTACCTAAAAAAACTTTTCTTCAACCATTGCACACAAGGTATGATAAATAGGCAGATGATATTCCTGAATAATAGGTGTGCTGTCTGAAGGTACATTGATCAACACATCGCTTATATCCTTTAAAATGCCCCCTGCTTGTCCCGTCAGAGCTATAACCCTAATGCCCTTTGCCTTAGCTGTTAAAGCGGCATTTACAACATTTTTTGAGTTTCCAGAGGTGCTGATTGCAATTAAGGCATCCTTGCCTTCTCCATACCCGAATACCTGCTGTGCAAATACCATTTCTGGCGAAACATCGTTGTTGAATGCAGTGGAAAGTGCACAGTGCTGAGTCAGTGCTATGGCTGGAAGAGGATTCTGAAGCATTTTAGCCAGCTCCAAGCCCTTTTCTCCAGCTATTGACTCCAGCTTGCTTTTAAACTCCTGACTGATTTCTCTCTTTTTGAGAAAGCCTTTCATCAGCTCCCCCACAATATGTTCACTATCTGCCGCACTGCCGCCGTTGCCGCATATAAGAAGCTTTCCGCCCTTGCTGTATATATTTATAATGGTTATATACGCATTTAGAATATTTTGCTTTATTTGTAGTAAGGCTGGATATCTATTAAATAAGGCTTGGAAATGGCAGAGTACCTCAGAATCTTCTTCTGTGTATGACACTAAATCCAGACCCAATCCATATGCACCTACCATTAAGCTTGCAAAATCCCCGATGCTTTCTCCCGTTTTGGCAGGAACAATTCTGCATACGTTTTTGGTATGTATAAGTGCTTCCCTTTCAATGATTCTTTCCATATGAGGACGCAGTAATGCCTCGCTTCTGCCAAAGATACTTCCTATAACAATGGTGTCGGGATTAAGTATATCCATTAAAGCAGCAATACCCTTTCCCAGCTTTTCTCCAACCTGTCTGAATATCTCAAGGGCTGCTTCGTCTCCTGCCTTAGCCGCATCAGCTACCAGCTTTGTATCAATATGCTTTAGTTCTTCAATAGAAGAACAGAAACCTGCATTTTTTCCTTGCTCCAATAATTGTCTAGCATAAGCTTGTGCTAGTCTGGCAATACCGCCGCCGCTGCAAAAGCCCTCAAAGGAGCCTGCCTTGCCGTAGCCCTCTGGTCCTTCATCCTCCAGTCTGATATGACCTACCTCGCCTGCCATATCGTTAGTGCCAATAATAAGCTTTCCGTCAGCAATAATCCCTGCTCCAAGACCTGTACCCATGGTAAGGAAAATCATATTTTTCGAGTTTACACCTGCACCTATTTTCCATTCTACTAAGGCACATGCATTGGCATCATTTTGAAGAAAGGCAGGGATTTTAAATTCCTTTTCCAGTATTTCTACGATATTTATATTATCCCAGCCTGGCAGATTGGGAGGTGATAAAATTAAGCCGCGTTTGCTGTCCAAAGGTCCGCCGCAGCTTATACCGATAGCACTTATTTTTCCCGGTGTCAGGTTATTTTTCTCTAATATTTCCTTTATAGATTTCAGCAGTTTTTCTTTTGCATAGCTAAAGCCTTTATCAGTTTCAGTGGCAAATCTTATTTTATCTATTATTTTCAGTTTGTTATCTATGTCCGCTAAAAGAACAGCACATTTTGTGCCGCCGATGTCCAAACCTATAATATAAGGCATAATACTCTCTCCTTATAAAAAGTAATTGTTATTAATTTGTTACACAAGCTCCACCATAAAGCATTTTAGTTCAAATGGAATAAAGGAAACTGGCAATGTATTTTTTATGAAAGCTATTGGAATAAGATTCCTTTCCATCATATCACAAGCATAAGCAGCCTTGATTTCTCTATTGAAAATTATATCGCCAGTGCATTTTCCATTGGAATATTCATAAGCTCTTATTATTAGTGCATCACTGTCCTCTGCTTTTTTGACAGTTTCCAGTATGACTGTATCTGCTGTATTCCGAATAAAGCTGTCAGTGCTTTCAAGCTGTCCATGGTTCTTCTCTGCAACAACAGTAAGCATTGGCATATTTAACTCATAAGCTGCCTGAACAGTACTGCCCTCAAACCAATCGCCCCTATGCGGATATAAGCTGTATACAAAATTATGATAACACTTATCCGCCAGTGGATCTGGCTCAATAGCTGACTTAAGCAGGGTCAGCTCCATAACATTGTCTTTAATGCTGTAGCCGTACTTGCTGTCGTTAAGTAAGCTTACTCCATATTTACGTTCTGACAGATCAGCCCACTTTTGTGCTGATGCTTCAAACTTGCCATAATCCCAAGGAGTATTATAGTGTGTATTTCTTTCAATTGAGCCGAATTGAATATCATAAGTGGCTTTTGTACTTCTTATATCCACTGGAAAGGATGCCTTCACCAGTGTCTGCTTTTCTTTCCAGTCTATTTCGGTTTCAAAATCTATTCTGGATACTTTATCGTATAAATGAATATATTGAAGGATAGTAGAATTCATGTATTTGTATTCAAGCCTTAAAGTTCCGCGTTCACTGTTTGTATCAACAACCTCAATGCTTTCCAAGTCATCAATAACGTATTTTTTATCTTTATAGTAAATATCAATATCCCAGGCATCAAAGTTAACAGGCTTGTCTTCATAAGCTGTCAATACATTGCCTAATGTCCCCTTTTGAAGCACCTCTCTTTGATTTACCTTATCGAATATTGAGGTCATATGTCCTTTTTCATTAAGTGATATTTTAAAGAATCTATTTTCCATAGTATCCTTTGATATAAGCATGTCAGCTTGCTGCTGTAATGGTTTTCCAGTCTTTAATTGTACTACCTTATAACCATAGGAAGGAACATTTTCGATATACAGCATATAATGCGGCTTTTTATTAATCGTTACAAGCTGAGCAGCCAGTTCCTTGCCATTATCTGCAAAAGCCATATCCTCCAGCTTTTCAACATATATGTAATCACTTCGATTCCAAGATAAGCTGTTAAATATAACAAGGCTTTTTTGCTCCAGCTTAAGCTTGGAGGCTAATGCAGAAAGACCCTTGTTTTTAAGCTGTGTAACGTTGTTCATAACACCCTCATACTGCTGCAAGCTTTCCTCGTAAACCTCCCTTATTGATGATCCTGGAATAATATCGTGAAATTGATTTAATAAAACAATATCCCAATTTTCGTTTATTTCAGCTTGCGGATAGCTTGTCATAGCTGCTAAGCTGTGCAGAGCCTCTACATCATGCAAAGCAATTTCTGATTTTCTGTTATACCATTTATTTTTAGCCTGTGAGGTCAATGTACCTCTGTGCATTTCCAGATACAGCTCCCCATCCCAGCTTGGCAAATGAGGGTTATCCTTGATTCTTTTTTCCAGTCTATCAAGAAAGGGCTCTGCCTTGCCCATTTGGCATATAGGTCCGCTTGGCATGTATTCAGTATTCTTTAAACATTCAATCATCTCTCTGGTTGTTCCGCCGCCGCCGTCACCATGTCCGTAGGTCATCAAAAGCTCCTGATTGTTTATATCTATATGTCTATAGCTTTTCCACATTCTTTTTATAACATTTGGAGTTACCTCGGAATTGTAGGAATAAGCCCATGAGGTTTCGTCATTTGGATGCTCAGGTATAGTCATTAAGTTTGCCAATACTGAGCTTCCATCCAAGCCCTTCCATATAAAGTTATCGTAAGGTGGTCTATTAAATTGATTCCATCCTAGCTTTGTTGTGACAAAATATCTAAAGCCGCTCTTATTCAGTATTTGAGCCAAATTTGCATTAAACCCAAAGGCATCCGGCAGCCACAGTGTTTTATTTTCTACACCAAACTCCTGACGGAAGAATCTTGTACCAAACAATAGCTGTCTTACCAGAGATTCTCCTGAGCTTACATTGCAGTCTGCCTCAACCCACATACCTCCATTTGCTTCCCAGCGTCCCTCCTTGACTTTTTCCTTTATTCTTTCATAGATTTCAGGATAATCCTTTTTTAAGTACTGGTACAGCTTAGCTTGGGATTGTATATACTGGTATTCTGGATACTGTTCCATCAGATTCAACACTGTGGAGAATGTTCTTGAGCATTTTTCTCGAGTGTGCTTAAGCATCCAATACCATGCAACATCTATATGGGAGTGTCCCACACATGTAATTACAGGTCTGTTAGGATTGCCCGAAAGCTTTTTCAATTCATTTTTTATCAGCTCTCCTGCTTCCTCCATTAATTCATAATGAGCTTCTTCTCCGGGCTGCCTCCAATCTATGGTATTAATAGCTCTCTCAATTATTGCAAAAATCGCATCTCTATAATATTCGTCCTTTTGGAAGGTAAAAGCTGTCTGTATGGTTGTTTTTAATAGAAAGTATAGCTTCTCAGCTCTTGGATCTATTGCAACAAGCTCTGCTGACACATATTTATTGGTATAATGTCTAAAGCCGCTGAATGCCTTAATATCAAGCTTAAACCTTTTATCAGCAATCAGGTGCTTGGGCAGTACAATTTCTCTATGGTTTTTGTCGCAGCCCTGTACTGCCTGTCCATTTATGTAAATAAGGGCTTCGGGATTAACGCCCTGTACACTATAATCAGTTATATTTAAGTATAGTGCCAGCTTGTCTTTACTCCACTGCTCGGGGACAGTAACCTCATCACACTTTAACCATACGGTTACATCTCTTCCGCCCCAATGCTCACCTCTGACAAAGTCTCTGTACTCACTATCATTACTGCATTTTATTTTTAAATCCAGATTAATTCGTTTTCTATATATGAAGCTTCCGATTTCCTGTAATATTCTCTCTGCTCTTTTTTCTATTAGAAACATTTCTACACTTCCTTTGCGCCATTATATGGTTTTCAAGCTTTGACAGGCTTTCTCAAGAAAAATCTCACTGCCGAAGCTTCCTGACTTTAATACCATTAAATATTGATTATCCTTGGAATATCCGTACATATTTGGAAGTCCTGCCTCTATTTCATCCACGATTACCATTTTATTAATACCCAAGCTCTCGCTTATTGCAGCAGACGTATCCCCACCGGCTACTACCAGCTTCTTAAAGTGTGTTTCGTCTTTTACCTGCTTTACAAGCTCTGCCAAATAGCCAGATACCATTTTTCCAAGCTGTTTATCATCATAACCAAGCTTATATCCTAGCTTTTTTGTTTTCTCTATGTCAAAACTATTTCTGGAGGTATAAATCATAACATCCTCACCTTGGGATATTTTAGATATAACCTCCCTGCTTATTTTTGATAATGCATCCAACAGCAATTCCTTTTCAAAGAGCAGCATTGTATTAAGCTCAAAGGCTGAATAACCCTTTTTAAGAAGGTATTCTACCTGACTATTGCTTTGGGGCTGCAAGCTTCCTACCAACATAAGGGTTCCGCATGAATCTTTTGTCTTCTGTCTGTGATTACACTCCTTAAGGGGGCTGCTGCTATTCCACAGACTGGCAATTTCCTCTCCTATTGCGGAGCTGCCGCAGATATTGATTTCATTACTGACTAATTCAGCTATCTTTTTTAAATCCTCTTGATTTCTAGCATCAAATATTATGTAATTATATATTTTTTTATAATCCGATAGTATCTTCCTTAGATTTTCTTTTGATTGGTCTATATAGGAATAATTTATGATACCGATTTTTTTATTTGTCTGCTTTCCGATTATATTTGCCAAACTTGACTCTGTCATCTTATGGATAGGGTCATTTCTAAACTGCGATTCCTCAAGCTTTGTTCCATATACATAATGTATTCCGTCCAAGGTGGTTCTTCCGTTTTTGGGGAAAGCGGCTATAACCATAGAATTATTTATTCTTAATGCTTTCTGCATGGCATCAAACTCTGCGCCGATATTACCTCTAAAAACCGAGCAGGTCTTGTTGTAGTACATTTGACATGAAGCCTTGATCAGCATTTTAGTTGCATAATATACTTTATCACCTGCTGTTTCGGGGCTGTCAAAACGGCTGTTGGTGTCAATTATTATGACATCCAGCTCCTTTTCGTTTTGCAGCTCCAAATTGCTGTGGTAGGGGAAAATCCCTGTTTTATACCCATTCTTGGCAAACATAATGCCTACATCATTTGCACCAGTAATATCATCAGCAACGATTCCGACTCTTTTTTTCAAGGATATCCCCCCCTATCGCTGAAAGTCCCCTGCTTTTTCTTTGCTGCCTAAATACAGCTCGATTTTCTCCTCAACTGTTTTCTGCACCTCAAGACCAGCTTTGTACAATATATCTTTGTCCATTGATAGTATTTCCTGATTTGTTAATCTGTTGTTAAGTCCAAGAGCCTTTAAAAAAGCCTGCTCCAAATCTGTGGCAATATTGATTTTGCTTACACCGCCTCCTGCTATTTTTATAGCATTAAGCACAGTCTGGGCAGGAAGTCCAGAGCCTCCGTGCAAAACCAGCGGGGTATCAATAAGGTTTCTGATTTGCTTTAATCTTTCATAATCTATTTTGGGGTCCTTTACCTTATATATTCCGTGTGCAGTACCTATGGATATTGCCAGAGCATCTACCTTAGTTTTTTCAACGAACTCTAATGCTTCCTGGGGCACTGTATACAGCTCCTCATCATTTTCCGTTTCGATTTTATCTGTAGCCCCGATACGTCCAAGCTCAGCTTCAACCTCTACTCCCTTTGCGTGAGCGTACTCTACTACCTCTTTGGTTATTTTAATGTTTTCCTCAAAGGATTTTTCCGAGGCATCAATCATCACAGAATTAAAGCCTGCTTCTATAGCATCCTTAATTATATCTATATTCTTTGTATGATCTAAATGCAGTGTTATAGGAATATTATAATCACCTGCTATTTTGTAAAAGCTTTCAGCAAATTCCTTTGCACTAACCTTGAACCAGTTAAATTCATTTGCCGAAATCTGCACAATAACAGGAGAAGCCTTAGCTAAAGCACCTCTCAGCACATATTCTATCAAGTAAACATTTCTAGGCGAAAAAGAGCCTATTCCGTAGCCTGCCTGCTGAGCTGTTTTTAACATGCTGCTTAAATTTACTATTGGCAATATAGCTCACCACTTTCATTTAATTTTTTTCAAGGAATCATAAACCTGTTTATACACTTCAAATTTTTCCTGATAAATCCTGTTCTGTTCAGCATCAAAGGTATATTCTATTACAACGTTATTATTATTTTCTTTTATTTTACTGCCTGCTGCTTTTAATGCAACCTTTGCCGCTCCTGTAGCTGCTGCTTCTTGAATGGTAGAACATTGTATATTTTTACCAATAACGTTTGATTTGGTTTTTATCCAAGGTACATTTTTTGTAGCACCACCTACAGCATTAATTTTCTTTATCTTAATGTTTTTTACATTTTCTAGGGATTCTATTATCCACTTTGATTCATAGGAGGTTCCTTCATAAATGGATTTAATGATTTCATAAACGTCACTATTACCAGAAAGCCCATATATAAATCCCCTCATTTGATAATCAACATGGGGTGTACCGCTTCCGTTAAGGTAGGGAAAAAATAACAAACTGCTCTCCCTATTCAGCTTTTCCTCATCTATAAACATTTCATATGAAATCTCTTCATTAACAGATAATAGCTTTCTTACCCATTCTACCGACGCTCCCGATGCTGGCAAGCTGGTCATCCAATAGTATTTGCCTTCAGCAAAGCATCCGTGATTAAAGCCCATCTTAAAGGTATCCTGATTGATATTCAGAGTATCCTCTATACCTACAAAAACCTCTGCTGTACCCATAGAATCCAAAATAGTGCTCTGAGCATCAACACCAACTGCCGCTGCTGCGCTGATATGATCATGACCGCATGCCACAATAAGAACATCCCTGCCTAAAGTCAATTGTGCTGTTAGCTCTTCTTTTAAGCAGCCGGCTGCTTCACCAAAGCCGATAACCTTAGGCAGTATGCGGCTTCCTCCTATAAAGCTGCACAGCTCATCATCCCATTGCCTGTTTCTGATATTAAACAGCATGGTTCTTGATGCCAGAGTTTCATCAGTAACGCAGTTTCCTGTCAGCTTATAAATAACATAGTCAGCTACAGAAAGCCATTGGTGTATTTTGGGAAACAAGTCAGGAAATTCTGATTTCAGCCACAATATTTTGGCAATAGTATGCTTGGGATGACATATTACACCGGTTTTATTATAAATCTCAAATTCTCCTATTGTATCCTTAACTGTCTGAATTTGACTTTCTCCACGCATATCATGCCATGGTATAAGGGGGTATAATACTTGTCCATTTACATCTATTGGTACACCAGCCTCTGCCATGCTGGTGACTCCTATTGCCCGTACCAAGCTCTTATCTACATTTTGGATTACATTCAAAATACATGATAGTACTTTTTCCCATAGCTCCTGTACATCGAAATAACAGCCGTATGCTTCGCCATGAATCACCTTGTTTTCTTCTATGTGTATTCTCAAGCTGTTAAGGTTATTATCCAGCAGAATTGCCTTAATGTGGGTTGTGCCAACATCTACGCCTATTGTATACATAATAAGCTATCCTCCCAACTGTCTTTTTACAGCCATTACTCCGCTTAGAGGGCTGGTTAAGCACTTTTCTGACTCCTGGGCAGCTACTTTGCATAGTGCTCTAGCCATTGATGCCTGTGCAAAAACAACAATATCATTTCTCTGGGCAAGAAAAGTAATATTTCCTGCCACTATTTCATCGTATTTGTCGCCTAGTCCGTTTGCCAGCAGTGTTCCTACATCATTTATAAGTAATGTCTCAACCTCTATGCACTTATCTAGCTTTTGAGCTGTTCTCTTTATAAGACTCTCTGTTGGCTGCAAGGTGGAGGAAAGTGTTGCTGCGATACCGATTTTTACGCCTCTGGAAACTGCTTCTTCAGCCATAGGCGAGTCAATTCTGAATACAGGAATATTAACCAGATTTCGCCCCCGCTCAGCCAGCTCTCCAATGGAGGAGCAGGCACATAAAACTCCTTCTGCCTTTATATTAACAGCATTCATAAGCATAGTATTAAAACGATACTCCACTCCATTTGTTATATATCCTGCATTTATTATTTCTCTAAGCATGGAATCATCCAGCAGATTTACGATTTCATAGCCGCCTAGTATTTCATCAGTAATGCTCTTTAAGCCTGATATAGTAACTGGCGTTGTATGAATGATAACTAATTTTTTACTCATCTCCACACCCCTTTTTTCCCAGTGATTCTTTCCAAGCTTTTTTTACCAGCTCAAAATCTTCATCTGTGATTTTTTCTCCTGTGCTGTCTATATTCCATAGATAATATAATGAAGGAACTCCCAATGCCGGCTGTAGTTTGACATAGTCAAGCCAGCTTTGTTTATTTGGCATGGGCCAGTTGTCAGTGTCTATTATGCAGGAGGGGCAAGCGGCTTTTGCAACCTTAGCCCGATGAAGCATGGCGTCATTTACGTTGCTGCTTCCATTTATATCATTTAGTCTTATCATATCTGTAACATCCTCTAAATAAGGATGAGGTGTATGGGTCATTACTAATGCATCTTCCTTCACTGCTTTTGCTTCTGAATATATTACTTCAAGATACTTTCTCATAAGCTCCAAGCCCCAAGCCTCTCCGTATGTCTGGCAATATGGGCTGGATGGAATACGTGCTGTAAAGTCTATTTTAAATCCATCTGCATTTAATCCGTCCTGAGACAGCATATGTCTGATTGCACTTCTGAAAAGCTTTTCATATTCTGGATTAGTAGGATCTACAGCAATCTTTTTGCCTGCAAAATCTGTGATGCAGTGATCACTAACCACACCCTCGGGATCCCATGCCTTAAGCCACAGCAGCACCCTGCGTCCTGCCTTGTGCATAACTTCTATATAGCCTTTCATGTCAGTCCACTTTTCTGTATCTACATCATTTATTCCGTAGGATTTCTGCCATTTATCATCTATAACAACAATACCGGGCTTTAACCCCTTTTCCTCAATGGTTTTTATAAATTCATAGTAAAAGGCTTCTTTAGCAAGGGCTGGTGCTGGTAAGTTGTATTTGGGCGACATAGAGCACTGTACACCCCATCCGCAGAAAATAGGAGTTTTCCACCAGTCATATTGCTTTCGCTTGGAGGTGTCTACCCTTATTTCATCACAGTGCTGCTTTAAAAGCTCATATTCTTCTTCACCCAGTATAAAGCTGATTGCTGGCAGTCTATATATTCCTTTTACTCTTACTCGTCCTTCATATGACAGTGAAAGGTATGCTCCCCTTCCTCCTGAATAGGTGTATTCTGAAAATTTATATTCTCCGGCCGCTGCTTTTACACCCAAAGTGAACATGGTTTTATTTTTAATACCAATAAAGCAAAATGGAGGGGGGGTAAAAAACCAATTATCCTTGCCATGTATGGGAACACCCAGCACATCAATAACTGAGCGTTCCGCTGGATGATAATAATACTGTTCTGATGTGTCTGGCTCGGGATTAAAAAGCTTGTCTATAGCAAACCCTGAAAACATCTTTCCGCTGCCCCATCGCAAGCTGCCTGTATAATAGCCTGAAAAATATTTACATTCGCTGATGCTTCCTTCTCCTTCTACCTCATAATAATACTCAAATCTATCCTCTTTACAAAGGAAAGTGTATTTTTTACTTTTCCAAATGGAACTGTCAGCAATTGTATAGAATAAGACACAGTCACATTTTTCCTCCACCTCCCAGGGCGAAAACGCACTGGTTACGTCAGTTCCTTCCAAGGTGTCGCAGCATGATGCAAAGAATAGCTCAGTCAGCATTTCTCCTTCTTTGCTTAAGCATCTTACATAAGGCTTATCCTTTAGAAATTCCAAGCTGTATTTATGCCCTTGAAACATTAACTTTTCATCATTAGTAACTAACATTTTTATTCTCCTTACAACTCAAGCATATTTACTTCTTTTACATTTGCAGTTTCTATTTTCAATGTCTTAATCTCACATGGATTCATCGTGATGCTGATATGCCGCTGATATAAGTGAAGGCTTATTTTACAGTGGTGCAGCCTTCCCTCCAGCTCTTGTAATCTAATTATAATAGAATCATCATCCTCTGCTTTTTTCAGAACAGATATTCTGACTCCCTCATCATCACAGGAAACAAAGCTGAAGCTTTTTGCTTCATTTGTGCCGCTGTGAGTTGTGTCAAGCAGATAATTTACTGTACTGTTTACTAAGTCCGAAATCTTTACTGCTTCACTATTTCCGTCTCCTTTATGAGGTCTTATACAGATTGTAAATTGCTGTTCACCCTGATCCACGTATCTTAGAAAATAATCCTCAGATATCTCTGTGGGGATATGATGAGCATATACAGGACTCCGTGAGATAGTCAGATTATAAACACTTTTTTGCAAATCATAGCTGTATTTGCTGTCATTGGCTATTATTGAGCCAAAGCCTCGTGTTTTTCCCCATATATTCACCCAGCTATGGGATACCTCCTCATGTCCGTCATAGGATTCTCTGTCCATATAGCCATAGGGTATCTCACATCTGAAACGAGGTTTTTCCACATTCAAGGGTATTCTCAGCTTAACCATTTTTTGTTTTTCATGGTAATCCAAGAAGCTTTTTATAATAATATAATCCGCATCCTTATATAAATATACAAATTGATCCAAGGTTGATTTTCCATATATATATTTAAGTCGTATGCATTGTCTGTTTACTCCATGCTCCACCTTTTTGAGTCCAATCAATTTAAAGCAGCCAATAACTTCATTAAAATGTGATACGTTGTGTCCCCAAGTATCATACTCATCACGCAGAACAATAGGCAGTATGGTATTATCCAGAGCTTCATAGCCTAGAGCTTTATTGAGAATACTTCTGATGCCGCCTGTAGCTTCATCAATCTGAACTCTCAGTATATTGTTATCTAAAACATTATCTTCTATTGGAACATCAGAGAACTCATTTAACTCAATGCCTTTGAGTTCTGATTCTTTTTTTACAACTCTATATACAACATAGCCCATCGCCGGAATAGAAGCCTTAAATATGAGTCTTCTTCTTCCACCGAAATTCTTATTAAGCATAATGCAGGAGGTCATTATTCTTTGATACTGCACAACCTCACCTTTATCATTTAGTATTGTCAATGGCCATTTGCAGTCCCATGGTATTTCAAGCTCTATCCATTCCTCACAATCATAGGGTTTCATATTAAATAATATCAGCGGGAAGCCATCTTCACTGTCAGTCTTGATGCTCTTTGCTATTTCATGAATAGATCGCTGCTTGATATTTTCACATTGGTGTATTACGGCACCAAAGCTGTGAATTGCATCTAACCTTGCTTCTTCAATACTGGTTCCTGCCAGTATATCATGGAATTGATTAAATAAAAGCTTTTCCCAAGCTTTTTCTATTTCTTTTCCCATATGCTTTTCTTTATTTAGAAAAGCAGCAAGAGTGTTTATCTTTTCTGTTTCACACAGAAGATTCTCGCATCTTCTATTCATTTTCTTTATTTCTGAATCAACAGAATAGCAGCCCACTGAATGTTTTTGCAGCTCGCCTTCATAAACAGGAAGATTTTTTGTATCCACTTCTTCAAAAAATGTTTTTAGAGAGGACATTTTAAGTTCAGGCATATCCGCTTCCTTTTGCAAATCATATATGTCCTTTATATTTGCTATAGTTGGACCGCCTCCATGATTGCCTACTCCATAGAAGCATACCATGTCATCGAAGCCTTGTCCCAAATTTACAGCTTCTTGTATATTCTTAATGGTTGTTTCCTTAAACCAGGAGGTATACTCCCCTGGAATACGACAGCTTATCAGCTCTGTACCGTCCAAGCTTCTCCATTTAAACAATGGGGAGGGCATTTGCTTTTCATTATTATTAGGTCTCATAAATACATAATAATCAAAGCCGCTTTTTTTCAATATCTGCGGAAGCATGGGATTATGCCCGAAGCTGTCTATGTTATATGCAATTTTACAGAATTCACCAAAGTTATTTTTTAGGTATCTTTGTGAGTATAACCCCTGTCTGACAAAGGACTCTCCGCTGGGTAAATTACAGTCTGGTTCTACCCACCAGCCTCCGACTATATGCCATCGTCCCTCTTTTACTCTCTTTTTAATGCTTTGAAACATTTCACCGTCTATTTCTTGTATCCACTTGTAATGCAGCACTGAACTACAGGTAAAAGTAAAATCTTCAAACTCCTCCATCCTGTCAAGAGCTGATTTAAAAGTAGCCTTTATCTCCTGAAAGCCTTCCGGCCAACGCCAAAACCAAACTGGGTCAATATGAGAATTGCCTATCATATGTAAAGTAATATTTGCACTCACAAGGATACCCCCTTTTAAAATTGTAACGTTTCATTTGTTATATATTATCATCCATAGACTTAATTGTCAATTTATATACAGCAATTAAAGGACACCTCCTAAAACTGCTGTATATAAATCGAAGTAAAGCTTCTACAAAATAATCATTCTCTTCTATATGTAAAACCCATATCTATATAAACGTGAGTTCGATACAAATAAAGAAAGTATAAATATTGTGTAACGAACCTTGTGTAGAGACTTAGAAATTCTTAACGCAGCGGAGGAATAATTGCGTCAAGTGTTTGAGCATAGCGAGTTTTGACGCAATCCGCAGCAAGTTTAGAATTTCTTTGTCTCGAAACATTCAGTGAGTGAAATAATAT
>CALGKJ010000147.1 GCA_937930535.1 uncultured Clostridia bacterium | reverse complement strand
AAAATTTCATAAAATTTATCCATATATATCTCCTCTTTCGTTTTAATTTAATCTGATATTCTGCTTAATGCTTGTACTACTGTTTGCAGCTATAAATATGAAAGGTTTCATTATCACTATTATAACACAAACTATTTTTTTGTTTCTATAATTTTTAAACTTTTCATTTGAATAGTTTTAGTGTAACATAATAGTATACCAAAATAAACAATATTAAGGCTTCTATATATTAGTTATGGAGGTAACAACATGAAGCTTTTTAATCTAAATTTGAAACGTTACAAATATGAAAATTATAATACTCTGATTAACTACTGTCATATTATTTTTCAAAGCATATCTATCAATTTGGTTGTACCCTTTGCACAGATATTTGCAAAGCGTTTAAATGCATCTGACAACCAGATTGCAATGCTGCATTCTCTGCCCGCATTTTTTGGTACTATAGCAATTATTCTCTCCATACTTATTTACGCTAAGTATAATAATAAAAAGAAGGTAGCTGCAATATGCTACGGATTAACCCGATTTATTTACATTATTTTTATGATTATTCCATTTTTTCCGCCTAGCTTTCGTTCAACTGCATTTGTGTTCTTTTATGGTTTAACCAGTTTCCCATCCAGTATTGCCAATATAGGCTGGCAAGCACTTATTCCCGAGTTTTTTAAGGATAGGGATCGTGCATTTGCATTATCAAAAAGAAACTCTATCGGCACTTTTACTACTTTGCTGGTAACACTGATAACAGGCAATCTTCTGCATTTTCTACCTCAAAATGATATGCAGCGTATGCTTTTATACAGGCTATTCTTTTTTATTGCCTTTATTTTCGGGCTAATTGAGATATATATTTTTTATAAGTTCCGGTTGTCAAATAGTGAAAATAATGATATTTCCGAAGTTGATATAGAAACTAAGAAAGCTGACTCTGCTATGCAGTCAGGCTTGAAAACATTAAAGTCAAACATTAAAACAGTTTTAACAAATAAGCCTTTTATTGACTATGTTATTTGCATTGCTTTATTTAATATAGTTTGGCAGATGGGATGGCCGGTGCTCTTTTCCTATGAGTATAATGTTTTGCATTCTAATGAATTTTGGACAAGCTTGATTACGATTGTCTCAAGCTTAGTGCAGACCTTTACATATATATTCTGGTATAAATTTTCTAAAAAAAGGGGTTATGATCTTCCCCTTGCTATATCTGCCTTTTTGTTGTCTTTAGTACCTTTGGTATATGCTGTAAGCACACATATGTATCAAATAGTTTTATTAAATCTGCTTAGCGGTTTAGGTGTATCAGGTATAAATCTATTTTCCCTTAACAATCTGTATGAGGTAATTCCGAAAAATAATAAAACGCCGTATATTACATTTTTTTCAATAACAGGAACCGTTACTTTAATTTTCACCCCATCAATAGGTATATTCATAAAAGATCATATAGGCTTTTTTAGTACCTTAATACTAATCTCCATATTAAGGGTTTTAGCTTCCTCCTTGTTCTTTGTGAGATATAAAAAAAATAGAGCAAAATCCACTCAAGAACAGAAGGTCAATATTTCTGTATAAAGCTTAATTCTCTCATACTGTTTATTGCATTCCCGCCCCCTTTTCAAATAAAAAGAAGAAGTAAAGGGAATCTTATAAATTCTCTTTACTTCTTCTTTTATTATAGAGAAACAACTTCAAAATTAAAGCTTACACCCACTGTCAGTAAAATACCTGCCCTATTTAGGACATATACCTGTTGACTCCCGAATCTTCAGCTCAGTATTAAGTATATAGTTTCGGGCAATGCTGGCGTTCTCATCATTTATCTTTTCTATAAGCACCCTTGCTGCCTTTTCCCCTTGATCATATTTGGGCTGGTGAATTGAGGTTAATGCAGGCATTACCAGCTTGCATATATCAATATCATCAAAGCCTGCAACTGACACATCCTGAGGCACACGCAAATTAAGAGCTTTTGCTGCCTGTATAACACCTATTGCAGTTAAATCATTGCTGCAACAAATGGCAGTCGGCGGCTCCGGCATCTGTAAAAGCTCAGAACCCAGTTTATACCCTCCATCAATAGTAAAGTTACCATTTTTTATATAGTCCTCACGATATAAAAACTTACCATTTTTTACTGCTTGCAGATATCCATTCAACCTTTCAACATCGCTCTTTGATCTTAGATTTCCAGTAATATAAGCAACTCTGGTATGTCCTAAGCTGCCAAGATATTCAACCGCTTTAAAAAGACCCTCATAGTTGCTGGTTTCTACCAAATCAATATTTCCCTGGAAATTAGGCTTCGAGTCTATTAATGTGATTTTAATTTTCTTTGAGTATTTTTCTATGCTTTCTTCTGGTAAACTTGATTTTACCAGTATAACTCCTGCCGCTCGATTGCTAATAAGCATTTCCACGTATCTTGCTTCCTTTTCACAATCCAGATCTGTATTACACAAAATTATTGTATAGCCCATTCTATTTGCCATATCCTCCACACCCTTTGCCAAGGCAGGATAAAATGGATTGGTAATAGTAGGGAGAACCAGACCAATTAATTTACTCTTATTGGTTTTCAGGCTTTGAGCAGTTAAGTTTGGAATATATTCCAATTCCTCCATTGCTTTGATTACTCGTTCTCTGTTTTCAGACTTTACAGTTTTGCTTCCGTTTATGACATTTGATACTGTTCCTAGGGATGTACCGGCCAATCTTGCAACATCTTTTATTGTTACTATCTTTTTACTCATTTTTCCCTCACTAAATGAAACGTTAATTTTATTAATTATATCATATAGAGAAAAAACTTCAAAATTAAATTTTTCCGGTTGTTTCTCACAAAGAGATTAGCAAGGCTTTACCTCTCATTCCTTATATCAGGAATATTGCTTTCTATTATGCTTCTATACCATAAGGCACTTTCCTTTAATATACGCTCCTGAGTTTCAAAGTTTACAAATATCATTCCAAAACGCATGGAATATCCGAGTGCCCATTCAAAATTATCCATCAGTGACCAAATAAAATAGCCTTTTAGATTTCCGCCTTCCTGTATAAACTTCTGGCACTGCTCTAAATGATACTGTACATAGTCAATTCTAGGCTGATCATTAATATGGGATTCCACTGTTTTTAGAAAGGTCATACCGTTATCCTGAACCTTGTTTTCATGCTCAGTGGTAGTCAAGGCAAGTCCGTTTTCTGTTATATATATAGGCATACCCTTTGTATATTCCGCTTCTATCCTCTTAAGAAGCTTATAAAAATACATAGGTGTGTTTTGCCATTCCTCCAAGGTTTTTGCGTTTTGTTCTCCCACACCCTCATAGCCAATCAATCCATTATCAGATGGTTTCACCAGATTTCTTTGATAATAGTTTATGCCAAAGAAATCACACTTTTCAGATATAGTTTCCAAATCTCCAGCCTCAATAAAGTCCATCTTTTTGCTTCTTGACTCAAACACCTCTGCCATATCCTCTGGATATTTGCTTTTAAATAAAGGGTCTAAAAACCAACGATTGACAAAGCCGTCTGCGCGCCTTGCCATTTCTCTGTCTATAGACTGATTTTCGTCAAAGGGGTATGCTGGTGACAGATTAAGGGTTATACCGATCTGGGAGTTTTTAAAATTATATCTTCTGAAACACTTTACTGCCTCTCCATGTGACAAAAGCAAATGGTGCGCAACCCTCATGCCTCTATATATATCCTTTACTCCCGGTGCATGTATACCCTTCATATAGCCAAGCATAGTAATGCAGAAGGGTTCATTATGAGTGATCCAATGGTGAATATCATCTCCAAATTCTTTAAACAGAGTATCTGCATAGTCAACAAACCACTTTACTGACTCTCTATTTTCAAAGCCCCCATCTTCAAAAGCCCATAAGGGTAAATCCCAATGATTAATAGTAAGCATGGGAAGTATATTTTTAGTTTTTAAATATGCTATCAGCTCTTTATAAAAGTCAATACCTTCTTTGTTTACCTTGCCCTTTTCAGGATAAATCCTTGGCCAAGCAATGGAAAAACGATATGCTTGTATACCCAGTGATGCCATCAAATCTATATCTTCCTTGTAGCGGTGATAATGGTCGCAGGCTGTTTCACCTGTATGACCCATATAAATTTTTTCCGGCTGAGAACAAAAATAATCCCAGAGACATGGTGTTCTTCCGCCTTCATTAACAGCTCCTTCTATCTGATAGGATGAAGTCGCTGTACCAAATAAAAAGTCTTTTGGAAAATTAAACATAGTCATTTACACCTCTCTATATGCATATGATCTGGCCTTGGTTAAGCTCAGTTGCAACAGTTGCAACCTTTCCTTGATCCCACTGTGCCGTCCTAAGCAGGGGTACAGTCAGGGAGGCTCGTATTGGGTTTATCTGCTCTGTTTGGCTGACCTTGTCAAAGGAATAGCCGAGTATCCCATCAAAGTATCCAAAAACAGCTATACCTCTTGGGTAAAAATGCAGATTGTTTCCATAGAAGGTTTCAAAGAACAGGGTATACTGCTGTGTATTTGTGACAGCCTGCCAGTCCCAGTACTTTTCACAGTTAGAAAACAAGTCAACACCACGATATCCCGCTGCAATATCTCTCAGCATATTCATAGAAACCCAGCCTGCCTTTGGAGCTGCCGCAGCAACTCCCTCCTGGAAAATACCGTTATTGCTATCTATATAGCTGCTATGTCTACAGCCATATCTGCCTATTGTTTTTTTATAGCTGTTCAGTACATCCTGTTTTAAGCGTTCCTCATTAAGACCAGTCTTAAAGCCTACCATATCCAGCAGGGCAAGTCCATTGAGGGTATAGATATGGTAAGCATCATAGCCCTCACAGCTGCTATTATCCCTTAAAGCTACAACGTAGTGATCCTGTGACCACCCTTTTTCTTCTATGGTTTCAAGTGCTTTTCTGCAAAATTCCTCATATTTAGAAATATCAGTATAGCCTGCATCAATAAGCATTTTCGTTCCAGCCTGACATGCTGCCATTGCCTTTACACCTAGGTAGACCTGCTTTTGAGCATATTGAATTGCATAGAAGGCATCATCAATTGTATTGGCGCAGCCTTTATCGGGTATTCCATTTCCTGTTGTATCAGAAGCCACTATAAAATCCATAAGCTGCTTAATTGCTTTACTATACATTTTATGAATCTGATTGTCGCCGCTTCTTCGCCAATAAGCATATGCCATTATTAAGAAATTGGCGTTTTCTTCAATCTCCATATAATGAGAATAGTACTGGTAAGAGCTGCCGCTGTGTATACCTATATCATGGGCTAAAAATATAGTATCTTTGCCGCACTCTCCTAAGGTGTATGTACCACCTATGGTAAATTCCATCCATTGGTGAAGCTGATACTGCAAAAGCTCAGGCCATATATTTAAATAAAACGGCGCTTGTGTATATTCAACGTCCACTGTTGAATGGTAGTAGCATGTTCCCTCCCAAGTTACAAACCAGTTCTTTCGTTTTTTGTCAAACAGCCACCAGGTATCTGCCAGCCAGGAATGAAAGGCATAGCACATCAAATGAGTTACACTATCTCCAAGGGTATGGGAGGCAATAATGCTGTCTACCTTTTTAGAGCCTTTTAGCACCATATCATGGTTATTTACAGCCCAAGCATAAACCTCTGCTTGACTAGCGAAATATTCCTTATATTTAAAGGGAATCTTTTTTCCAAATAAAGTGAAAATGTCTTCATCATAGCATAAATATGTTAGCGACAAGCTGGGACCTGCTTCTCCCTTTTCAAGAGAAAAGTCATTGTATATTGTATTATCCTCCAGCTTTCCGTTTAGAACTGCTATCTGGTCACAGCATTCTGCTTCTCTGATGGTATCCTGACCTTCTTTTGCTCCCGGCTCACGATAGGGTGATTTGTATTTTATATTAAGTGTCTTTTCTCCAAAGCTTTCGATATTAAAGGCTTCTCCATTGATTTTGACAAAAACCCTTCCTTCTGTATTTCCGTCATTCTGTCTTTTCCATCTGTAATTTTCAGCCAAACGACTTGTGCTGATATCTATATAAATAACTGGAGCTGTTGACAGCTTCTCATTTCCGGGCATAAAGGGAATAGTAAATACAGCCTTTATTTTTATGCCTTCTCTTGGTGCTATGGCAGTATATTGAATAGTAGTCATAGTACACTGCTGATCTACAAATTCAAAATTCTCCCCCGACTTTGTAAAGGGCAGTGTCATACACCTTCCATTAGCTTCAATGCCAATGCTTAAATCGAAGGGTATGCCCGGATGTATATTATGTCTGATTAGATAACAGCAGCTTTTGACAGGATCAAAGCCAATTCCAAGCCTTGAGCCTAAAACAGTAAGTGCGTCACACATTAAATTCATATGCATAACTCCTAGTATTTATATTTTTGGTCAAACCTTTTAAACCACGGATTGTAGTAATTTGCAAAGCTGTTTCTTGCATCCTTCAATCTATCATCAGCATCACATAAAAGCGTAGCATTTGAATGTCCAACCACCATCATATCGTAGTGTCTGCTGCACAAAATGTCTAATGACCTTTTCCAATCCTCTTCATTTGAATCTATATGCTTGCTAAATCCACCGTTGATTGTATCTCCAGCAATCAAGAGCTTTAAGCCGTTTACCTCCACTTCATAGCATACTCCTCCGGGAGTATGTCCCGGGGTATGAATGGCTTCTATTCTAAATTCACCTACAGTAAAGTGTTCACCGCCATTTAACTGCGTGTCAACCTTTACAGGAACAAAATCCTCACCATACAAAACAGCCGAGGCAGTCTTTAGCTTATCTCCTGACTCAACTCTTTCCACATCATTTTTGTGAAGCAGCAGCTTACAGCCGTAATCCCTTTTAAAATCAGATGCAGCACCAACATGATCATAATGACCATGAGTTCCTAGTATATATCGAATATCGCTGGGATTTACTCCACAGCTTTTAATGTTCTGAACAATCTTCTGATACCCCAGAGGTGTTCCGCAGTCTACTAATATGGAATAGTCATCTCCTCTTAATAAATAAGCTGTACCGTCAAATCGGTGGCTTAGATTTTCGCTTCCTACTTGGTAAAAATTCGGCATTAACAGCATAACTATCACCTCAAATTATTTCATTAAAGTTCAATCAGATTTGTTTCTATTACTGGTTCGTTCTCAGTTGCTGGTATTCTAAAGGTCTTTATTTCACAAGGGTTAAAAACAGCTTTTATAATTCTATTAAAAATTGGAAGTTTGACAACAACATCAGTTTTAACCTTGTTTGTTTCATACAACCGAATTATGACATCATCATTTTCCTCTGCCTTTTTCATTGCTGTCATAACCACATTTTCAGCATCAATATGTATAAAGGAGTTTTTCTGAGGCAGTACACCCTTATGATAGGATTCTAATATTGTAACAGGCTTTTGGTTCAGCTCCATGGCTTTTCTTACTGTTCCTGCTTCCTCCCAGCCTCCTGAATGTGGGTATATTGCATAGTTAAAGCTTTGTACTCCCTGATCTATAAATGTATATTCCTCTTCTCTATCCGGCACTAAAGGATCATGATGAGCATATATTGGACTTCTAAGCACTGTTAAGCCTATCTCCCTGTTTAATACATCATAGCTGTATTTGCCGTCATTTAGTATGGATACTCCTAATACATTGCTGTCCGTAGGTACGCACCCGGTTATATCCATCCAATTTTGATATGGATACTCTTCTCCGTCCAATTCACGCTCTATATGTCCATAAGGTATCTCAAAGGTTCCTTTTCTGAATATTATATTTGTAAGGAATTTAAGCTTTAATGTCTTAAATCTTTCATTCCAGTTAACTGTTACCTTTACATCAATATGATCCAGCTCTTTATACATTGTAAATTCTTGTATCAATTTAGAAGAATTATATTCACTTATTACTCTGATAGTGGATTTTACAGGGCCCTGCTCTATGCACTTGATATTTTTTACTTTAAACTCGCCGATTACCTTATCATATCTGCGTACATTATGTGACCAGGTGTCGCTGTTGTCCTCAATAACCACTGGCCTTGCAGCAAAGCCGTCAAATATTTCTGCTGAATGCTCCTTTAGCAATAAGCTCTTTATAAAGCCAGTCTCAGCATCGAAGGTCAGCTTCAGCTTTTGGTTTTCCATTGCTAAGTCTGAGCATTGTATTGGTTCAAAATTGTTTTTGCTTTCTTTTTTGATTACCTTGTAAACACGATATCCAAAGGGAGGAAGCTCTGCAATAAAGCTTATTTTGCATCTTCCATTGCAGGTTGCCGAGGATTTAACCAACTGAAATGGAATTTCCTCTCCATTTTCATCTGTAAGTATAAAGCCTGTTTTTACAGTGCTTGCTTCAACCTCTACATTGACCTTGCTTTCAAAGCTATGAGGGTTAAATACTACAATAGGTCTCATATCCTCACTTTCTTCTATATCTATATTCCACGAAATTGATTGTATAGCATCATTTAAGCCTCTTCCTGCAATTGCAAGGGCTTCTCCATGCAAATCTCTTGCATCCTCATAAGCTTCCGGCAGGCTGGTTCCAGCCATAATATCATGAAACTGATTAAACAGAACATTAGTCCACGCCCTCTTGTAATCTGCATGACAAGTCTGTTTAATAAGATGTTTTGCGATGGTTGACAGCTTTTCTGCTGTCACTAATCTATTTTCAGCTTTTCTATTCATTCTTTTTACTTCTGAATGTACGGAATAACAGCCGCTGGCATGGTGAAGCAAATCACCATGTACTACTGACAAAGCTGCATTGGCATTGGATACTTCCTCAAAGAATTCATTAGGTGAGCTGAATTTTAATATTCCAAATTCTTTGCTGTCATTTATAACTCTGATGCTTTCTATATTTTCCTTTGTAGGCCCGCCTCCGTGATTGCCAACCCCATAAAAGCACATTGATATATTGAGGGGAGCTTTTATTTCTCTTGCACAGCGTTTAATATGCTTGCTCAGCTCCTTTCCCCAGCTGCAATACTCATATGGAATTCTAAAGCATGTTACCTGACTTCCATCTGGTGCTTCCCATATAAACAATCCATTGGGGAGTCCTTTTTCCTGTGCGGCAGGTCTTAGGAATACATAGCTGTCCAAGCCGCTCTTTTTTAGAAGCTGGGGTAACATTCCATTATGACCGAAGCTGTCCACATTGTATCCAACCTTGGCTGTTACACCAAATTTCTCCTTGAAGTAGTGCTGTCCGTAAAGGGCTTGGCGTACAAAGGATTCTCCTGATGGAATATTGCAGTCTGGCTGAATCCACCATCCTCCTACAATAACCCATCTGCCTTCTCTGACTCGCTCTTTTATTTCTTCAAACATGGCAGGCTCGTTATTTTCAACCCATTCATAGCATGCCGCTGAGCTGTTTGTAAAAACAAACTCCGGGTATTCCTTCATTCTGTCCAAAGCAGATCTAAAGGTTGCCTTTGCTGCTTGAAAGCCTTCCTGCCACTGCCACAGCCAAACTGGGTCCAAATGTGCATTTCCTATCATGTGTATTATGTTTTCTTCCATTTATTTCACCTCAATATATTATACTATGTTGGTGTTCAGCAAAGCTGAACCCATTGATTTTCCTTGATTTATTTAAACTGGAAACAAGCAACTTCACCTCAACGCCTTAAAACCTGCTAAAATAGTGGTTTAGAAAGGAGATGAGCTAAGTTGTTGTTACCAAAT